>JBPYDW010000026.1:0-16716 GCA_051986335.1 Vulcanimicrobiaceae bacterium
CCGGCAAATGCGTCGAGGGCCGCATCCAGCAGCGCAGAGCGAGTTCCCGGCGCCCGTCGCATACCTGGATTATGAACGAACGTTCATTAAGGAGTCAAGGCTCGCCGCGGCCCGAGATGGTAGATGCTCGGCGATGAGCGCCCTGGCTTCCCGCACCTGCGTGCCGTGCAAAGGTGGCGTCCCGCCGCTCTCCGCCCAGCAAGCGGCGCCGCTTCTGGCGCAACTGGATCCGGGCTGGAGCATCGTCGAGCGGCCCGACCCCAAGCGTGGGAAAATCTCGCTCCTGCGTCGCGACTACCGCTTCGAGAATTTCGCCCAGGCGCTGGCAGCGGCGGTGCGCGTCGGCGACATGGCCGAAGAGCAGCAACACCATCCCGACCTGGCCGTTGCGTGGGGACGGTTACGCGTCGAGATTTGGACGCACAAGATCGGCGGCCTAACCGAAAGCGACTTCATCTTCGCGGCCAAATGCGATGCGTTAGCGTAGCGTCGGTCGGCACCCCGGCTATGGTGCCGGCGTGTAGGTAACCACGATCGTGAAGGCGCTCGGCGCTGTTTCAGCGGCGAGCATCACGACCCGGTCGAAGCGGCCGAACGCGATGTGGACCCGGGTGAGACGGTTGCCACCGCTCGCCTCGTTTCCCAGCTGTAGCGGCACGACGGCGTCGGCGATCCGCGCACCGGCGAAGAGCGGATCGTAGATCGGACTGCCCGCGGCTTGCAACGAGCGCAGCGGATACGTGTGCGCATCGAACGCGGTGACGCCGTCGCTCGCGTCACCGGTTGGAACCGGCGCGGATCCCCGCGATCCGTACGCGTACTCGGCCAGGCGCCCACGCGACGAATCGTAGACGTAGGCGAGAAATGCGGGGCGGCGCCGCGAGTCGACGGTAACCATATCGAACTCGTGACCGTCCGAGTTTTCTGCACCGAAGACATCGACGCGCGGCGTAAACACGGACCAGGCGGTGGCGCTCTCGGCCTGCCAGCGATCGATCGCCCGATCGAGCGCGCGCTGCGCAGCGACGCTTTTTTGCGCGCGAATACTCCAGCCGACTGCCGCGTGCGTGATCGACGCGAGCGCGGTTCCCAAGACGATGGCGCAGGCGGCGGCGATTACGACTTCTACCACCGAGACTCCGAGGCGTGGTCGAGCGCGGCGCACGCCACCGGCAGTACCCGCGCGCGTGCTCGACTCGCCGCGGGTTATTGAACGACGACCGTGCCCTTCATGAATTCGTGATCGTCGCAGTAGTACTTGTACGTTCCGGCAGCCGAGAACGTATACGTCCAACTCTGTCCCTGATCGAGTTCGCCCGAGTTCCACGACCTATCGTCGGCGGTCGCCGAATGCGAAACGTTGTCGTCGTTGACCCACTGCACGCTTTGCCCGGCATGGATGGTCACCGTCTGCGGGACAAAGGCAAAATTCTTCATCCGCACGACAGCGGCCGGACTGGCGGACGGCGCGGGGCTGGGCGTATCGGCTGACGTAGCCTGGGTGCCGCCCCCAAGCAAGGCGACGACAAGCGCGGCACAGGCGAATAGAGCGGAGTACTTCATGTTTGCTTTAACGCCGCACGGGTGCGCGGAGTTTGCGTTTTGTCGCGAAAGGGCGGCACTTAATTCGCGCGAACCGGGGCAGTTCCGAGGGGAGGGGCGCATGGGACGGATGATCCGCTCCGGGATCCAAGCGAGGGCGGTGCGGAACGCGGGTAGCCGCGCCGTCGTGGCCATGGCCGCGTAAATGGAATACCGGCAGTTGGGCCATTGCGGCCTCAAGCTTTCCACGATCGGCCTGGGCTCGTGGCTCACGTTCGGAACCGCCGTCGACAAAGCCGTCGCGCGTGCCTGCGTGCAGCGCGCCTGGGAACTTGGCGTAAACTTCATCGATACCGCCAATATTTACGGTCGCGGTGCCGCCGAAGAGACGCTGGGACCGATCCTCAAAGAACTCAATCGCGACGAACTTGTGATCGCGACGAAAGTGTATTTTCCAATGGGAGACGGCGTGAACGAGCGCGGTCTCTCGCGCAAGCATATCCGCCACCAAATCGATCGCTCGCTGCAGCGCTTGCGCCTCGAGTTCGTCGATCTGTATCAGTGTCATCGCTACGATTCATCGACTCCGTTGGAAGAGACGTGCGCGACGATGAACGACCTTATTGCCCAAGGGAAGATACTCTATTGGGGCGTTTCCGAGTGGAACGCCGATCAGATCGTCGCGGCGGTGACGCTATGCCGCGCCGTCGGCTGGTCCCCGCCGGTGAGCAATCAGCCGCAATACAGCGCGCTGTGGCGGCGCATCGAAGCGCGCGTGCTGCCCACGAGCGCCGAGTACGGCTTGGGCAACGTCGTGTGGTCGCCGCTCGCTATGGGGATTCTTACCGGCAAGTACACCGACGTTGCCAATCCGCCGCCGGGAACGCGCGCAGCGCCCGTCGGTGATGGTGAAGGCGTCGCCGTCGCGCGGGAGATGATGTCGGACTACTTTACGCAGCCGGTGCTCGATGCCGTTGGGCGAGCGAAGGCGATTGCCACGAAGGCCGGTTGTTCGCTCGCGCAGCTTGCGCTAGCGTGGTGTTTGCGTCAGCCGGCAGTAACCAGCGCCATCGTCGGTGCCACCAAGCCCGAGCACGTCGACGACAACGTCGCCGCTGCCGACCTCCAGCTCGATCCCGCGATCATCGAGGAATTCGGTCGTGTCCTCGGCCAGGTCGCGCCGCACGAAGATTACGTAGCGTAGACCTTTTCGGCGGCGGGGGTCGGGGAGCGAGCCGGTGGAGGGCGGCTCGCTCCCAGTTGTCGCGCCATGCGTGACACTTTCTATACCAACCAGCGCTGCGCGGGGTTTCACGTTCCGGCGTCCGCTCCGTAGTGAAAAACGTACTTCACGATCAGTCGATTGAGTGTGGTGTAGGCCGCCGGCGTTCCGTAGTTGACGAAAAGCTCGTTTCCGTTGCGGAAACGCTTGTGAAAGCCGGCGGCAAAGTTTAGCCCTTGCTGCGGGGCAAATCCGCCGACACCGTTGATGTTGCGCAGCGCGATCGTGGCGTTCTCGTCGGGGCCTAGGTTGATTCCAAGCGATATGCGTCGCAGCCATTGCGATTCCAGGACGCCGGTGGCGATCGAGCGCTCCCAGGTGCCGTCGTACTCGAGGCCCAGCGAAATGAAGCGGCCGACCGGCAACGAGTGCGTCAGCGTAAACTGATGCACCCAATTGCCGCCGAAGTTTCCCCAATCATACGATCCGTCGGTTGGCCTCGGGGAGCCGTCGCGATAGCCGATCGGCACGAAGAAGAGATTGAACGGTTGCGTGTTGCCGTCGCGATAGCACGGAAAGCCCGTGTAGTAGGTGGTGGAGACGATCGGGCCGCTGCATCCGGGGCCGCTGGGAATTCCATAACTGCGCAACATGCCGACTTGCGGACCAGCGCCGTTGAGCGCCCAGCCGCCCTTGAACACCGCGGTGAGAAAGACGCCGCTGTCGGCCTGATGTACGGCGCCCGATTGATCGAGGTAGCGATCGCCGGCGACGAACAGCCCGTAATTTTTTACGCCCGGCGTCGCTCCAACGAGGTTGAGGTAGCCGGTGAAGCCGCGAATGTCGGAGTTGGTGGTAAATCCGTCGATCGGTCCGTAGTTGGGCGTGATGTCGACATAACCGAAGAGCGTCTCCCAGTTCGGCTTGTGAAAATCGATAAAGCCATTGGTCGAGCGGGCGAATCCGTATGGAACGAACGAGCCGCTCTCCACCGAGTCGTCGAGCGCCCAAACCAGGCCGGTATGCAAGTTGCGGCCGGCGACGCCGCCCTCGAAGGTGTCATCCTTACCCGAGATGCTGTGGTTGGCGAAAACACCGTCGGCCCAATACAAGAAGGTGCGATCGGGGAGAGCGTGCTTGTAACCGAACGCGGTATCGTCATAGTCGTTCCCGGTCGTTGGATCGAAGCCGCGGAAGTGGAGCACTCCAAACGACTGATCGCCGAACGTACCCTCGACCTTGCCGCCATAGTAGACTTGGTTGATACCGGGCGAATAGAAGACCAAGTTAGGTGCGTTCAAGATGCCGCCGACCGGAGCGGCATTTGAATTGATGAATGTCGCTCCCTGAGCGAAAAACGGGCGGTACTCCACGAGCGCGCGTTGGAACTCTTGTGGCGCGATCGTTTGTTGGTCGATCTCCACGTTGGAGAAATCCGGTGAGACGGTACCGACGAAGTTGATCGTCGCCGCCAGCGGAATGGAGAAGTCGAGGCCGCCGATTCGCGGATTCTGGCTGACGACCGCGCCGTTGGCCTGAACGAACTCGGTACGATCGCCGCCGCTGCTGCTGAGCGCGTAGATATCGGCGCGTGGCTTGGGGCGCGACGCCGCGACAGCTCCCTTGACATGGAGGCCCGAGAGGCGAGGCCAAAACCGCGAGTCGGTAAAGAGCGGCCAGCCGCTGGCGGTCGAGCCGTCCTGCATGATGCCGTCGTAGGACCAGGTGTAGTGCTCGCCGGCGCTGGCCACCGACCGGATGAAGTTGAACCGCCAGGTCGTGCTTTGGACGCGGAGGTCCTTCAGCGGCACGATCATTACGGCGTTCCAGCCGGTCGGCGTAGCCGTCGCGGCGGCCTGCCACTGCGGACGGTAGCGCACGTTCTCTTGCGCCTGCTCGTAGCGAACGCCGTGCGGGGTCACCTCAAAAAAGTAAACCTGCGTGCCGGCGCCGCTCGTATCCAGGCCTGCCCCGACGAAGTCGTCGGAGCCGAAGCCGACGTCGTTCGTTGCCTGGCTGGCGATCACGGGCGCTCCTTGTTGCTCCATTTTGAATCCAATGTAGAGGTTGGTGTCGTCATAGAGCAGGTATACGTTTGTGCCGTGGGGGGCACGGCCGCGGGTGGTCAGGTCGGCGAAACCGCTGCCGTCGGGAAGCAGGCCTGCCTGCCAAGCCGGGTCGCTGAGCGAGGGGTCGAGCGCCAAAGCGTGCGGCGCGCGCACCGCCGTGAAGGCTGCCGTGGGGGAGGTAAACGCCCAGGCAGCATGGGTGAAACCTAGCCAGCCCGCCAGCGTAAGCAAGACGTATAAGGGGAAGCGCATCCGATGGCACGAGCGTAGTCGCAAGGCGCCCGTGCCCGTCTTGAGAAAACCATCAAACTATTCTATGTGGAGCCGGATCCCATGAGCGTTTACAGGTTTGGACCCTTCGAGCTGGACGGCGAGCAGTTGTTGCTCACGGTAGGCAGCGAGCCTGTACCGCTGGGACCGAAAGTCGTCGAGACCTTGCTCGCACTGATCGAACATCCCGGACAGGTTCTTTCCAAAGCGGCGTTGTTGGATCGCGTTTGGCCCGAAGGTTTCGTCGAAGAAGCGAACCTCGCCCAAAACGTATACGTGCTGCGCAAAGTGCTGCGGCCGTATTTGGGTGCGGAAGTAATTGCGACGGTTCCTCGTCACGGCTATCGCTTCGTGCCCGAAGTGACGAAGGTCGAAGCGCCTGCGACGCTCCCGGCCATTCGTCGCGACGTCGCCCATTGGCCGCACTCGCTGCGCGGCGGCGTGCTGGCAGCGGTTGCTGCAATCTGTTTGCTGGTGATAAGCATTGCTGCCCTCGGCATGGCGATCCGCGATCGCGCGCAGGCGGGTCAGCCGCCTGCGCTCTCCGCGCAAGGCACTCGTCTGTACGAGATCGGCTACTACTATTGGAATCAGCGCACGGAATCCGGCGTGCGCAAGAGCCTGCTGTACTTCTCGCAAGTTATCGATAGCGATCCGCGCAACGCGCTGGGTTATGCGGCGATGGCCGACGCTAATGCGATAATGGGCAACTACAAGTTCGGTCCATTGACGCAAGACGTGTACTACCAGCGCGCGGGTGCGTACGCGCAGAAAGCGCTCGCGCTCGATCCACGTTCCGCTGAGGCCTACGCTGTTTTGGGCGTGTTGGACGACTTGAAGGAGATGGCGTTCACGCCGCGCGGCATCGCTGCACTGCGCCATTCGGTGGCGCTGAATCCGTCGTACGGCCCGGCGCATCAGTGGCTGGGCGAAGCGCTGCTCGATCAGGGCCGCGTTCCGGCAGCCTTGCACGAGTTGCAAACCGCTGCGCAACTGGACCCGCTGTCGGTTCCGATTGCGACCTGGTTGAGCTCGGCCGCCTATTTGGATCGGCACTACGACGATGCAATCGCCTACGCGCATCAAACCCTCGATCTTTCGCCCTCCCGCTCCGATGCGCTGGCGATCCTCGGCGAGGCCTACGAGCAGCGCGGCGATTACAATCGCGCCATCGCCGCATTCAACCGCTATGCAACGTCGTGCGACAGCTGCGCGCCGGAAGCCGCCGCGTTGCTCGCGCACGTGTACGCGGTCAGCCACGACGCCGTCCGGGCGCGGGCGGAGATCCTCCGCGCGCAGCAGGCGTACCCTGGTCACGTGGCGCCCTCCGACGTGGCAATCGCACTCGCTGCGATGGGCGATCGGCAAGCCGCGCTGACCTGGTTCCACCGGATGAAGAAAGAGGATGAGCGCTCGCTCGTCGCGTTGGATCCGCGCCTCGACTTAGTTCGCGACGACGCTCGCTTCCGCGACTTTACCCAAGCACCAGCGTGACCGCGGCCGCGCCGCGACCCGAGATCGCGCGTGCCAGCGCGGCGCTGGTGCGTGCCGTCACCCAGCTGGGAACGGTCTCGCCACAAACCAAAGAGCTCTGTGCGCTGATGGTGGCGTGGCTGAACGGCTGCGACCGCTGCGTCTCGGCACATACTGCGTACGCCGCTCGGTTAGGAGTGAAGCCGCAGCAGCTCGAGGCGCTCTTCGATTATGCGCGCAACCCGCTCTTCGACGAACGCCAGAGGGCGGCGCTCGCCGCAGCCGTGGCGCTCACCCGCGAACCCCGGGCGCTTCCGCCGGCCGTCAGCGAGGCGCTGCGGGCGCATTTCGATCAGGGCGAGATCTACGAGATTCTCAGTGCCATCGGCGTCGCCAACTACCTGACGCGCGTCAACAACGCGCTGGGCGGCGACGCAATCGAGGTGCCCTGTATCCCTCCTCCCGGAACGATAGACCCCGAACGCGGCCCCGCCTAGAGGCCGCCCACCCCCTTGCTCGCCTTGCCGGGCGCCGAAATCGGTGCGAGCCGGGTCGCGCAATTTTTCCTTTGCCGGGTGTTGACAGCCCGTAGGGGCCGTGCTATCGTACTAGTGTACTAGTACAACATTACGTTAGTACGGTACGCCAGAGGAGAGAACACCATGATGCGCCACTATCCCGACCCGACCCCGAGCAACGAGCAGCGCCTGCCCGTGCAGCCGGCCAGCCTCAATGCTAACCCGATTTTCCAGGGCTGGGGCCCGAAGTTTTAACCCGGAGCCCGGTTACGTAGATGCCCGTCGTAATGACCGTTGATCCCCGCAGCGGAGTCCCGATCTACCTACAGCTGATCGAGCAGATCAAACGCTCGGTAGCCCTTGGAGTCCTGGGCGCGGGAGAGCAACTTCCAACCGTCAAGCAGCTCGCGGTGGACCTGACCATCAATCCGAATACCGTGGCCAAGGCCTATCGCGAGTTGGAGCGGGACGAGGTCATCGAGACATCGCCCGGCCGCGGCTCTTTTGTTCGCGGCGACGGAGCGACGGTTTCGTCCAAGAATGCGGGCATGGACGTAGCGCGCGATAATATCGTCGCTTCGGTCCGCGACGCCAAGTCGCTGGGACTCTCGCGCGCCGATGTGATTGCAATTGTGGAGACCGCGCTCGATCGCTGGCTCCCGGAGGAGACGAAGGAAGCATGAGTACGATTTCGATCGATCGCCTGCGCAAATTATATGGATCGTTTGCCGCGGTGGATGACGTGTCGCTGAGCATTCCGAGCGGCACGGTCTTTGGTCTGCTCGGTCCCAACGGCGCCGGCAAGACCACGACGTTCAAATGCATGCTCGGTCTGGCCAAACCGACAAGCGGTACTACTGCTTTTGACGGCAAGCCGCTGGTCCCCGAAATGTTCGAGCGGATCGCGTACCTCCCCGAGCGCCCGGTGCTCTACGACTGGATGACCGTCGCCGAGCACGTTGAAGCGACGCGCCGCTCGTTTACGAATTTCAGCGCCCAGCGTGCCGCGCAGCTGCTCGAGCAATTCGATCTCAACCCTAAGAAGAAAGTGCGCGACCTCTCGAAAGGTATGCGCACCGCGGCCGGTGTGGTACTGGCGTTTGCGCGAGAGAACGATATTCTCGTGCTCGATGAGCCGACGACCGGCCTCGATCCGATCAACCAACGCGGTGTGCTCAACCTCATCATCAGCGAAGCCGCGCGCGGCTGTACGATCATCTTCTCCTCGCACCAGATCGGTCAGGTCGAGCGGGCGGCGGAACAGATCGCGATCCTGCAGCGCGGCCGGGTGATCGTTGAAGGCGCGGTGGACGACCTGAAATCCGACCGCAAGATCGTTGAAGGGATCATGCCCTCGGATTCGGCGCCGCTCAACGGCCTGGTCCGCGACGTGCGCGTGGCACGCTTCGACCGCAACGGACGCATCGTCCGGCTGCTGGCCAGCAGCGATCCCGACGGTCTGGCCCGCGACCTCGGCGCCGCCGGTGCGGACGGCGTTCGCGTCGTCGACCTCAACCTTGAAGATATCTTTATCAACGCCGTCGAGCCGGCCGCACAGACCGCCGACTACGTAGAAGGGGCCCAGTGATGAACTACGCCGGACTAGTGCGCGTAACAAATTGTCTGCGCATCTGCGCGATCGTGCTCGGCATCCTCGCCGTCCTGATCATCGGTGCGCGCATCTACCTTGCGTCGGCCAAGATCGAAGTCGTGAACGATAGTCACACGACGATCAATACGAGCAGCACCGGCCCGGTGGAAGTCGACGAGGGAAACGTTCCCGGCAGCGTCGGCAAGAACGTTAGCAAGAACGTTGCCAAGCACGTCATGCCCGGACACCCCGAACAACTCGGCTACTTCCACAATCAGTCCGTCGCTCTCAACATCGCGATCCCGGTTGTCATAGGCGGCCTGCTGGTCGGCTGGATCATCGCTACGATCCTTGGCGGACCGCTGGCGCGAGAGAACGAGGGGCACCTCGAACTGGCATGGACGAAGCCGGTATCGCGCCAGCGCTACGCCCTTGGAGCAATGGCGACCGATGCTGCCGGAATTCTGGGCGCGGTCGTGCTCGGAACCATCTTTACGCTGCTCGTCATCTATTTGTTTGCGGTGCCGCGCTGGGACGTCAGTCCGGTGACGGTGCCGGCGCTTTTGATCTGCGTGCTATCGCCGTTGGCGTGGTATGCGATGTGCTCGGCGCTAACGTCGTCGCTCAAGCGCGGTTGGCGATTCCTTCCGGGCCTGGCCTGGCCGGTCGCATTGATCATCCCGCTCCTGACGACGATCGGCAGCGACCCCGATAGCAACCCGCTTTTCAAAGGTATTCGCGTCATCTCCACCGCGATCAACTATTTCAATCCACTCTTGTATTCGCTCATCAGCACCACGAACGGCGTCCTTCACATGAGTGCGCCGCTCGGTACACCGATACTCTCGGCCGTTGCATTGCTGGTACTCATCGTCCTGTACGTCGGTGCCAGCCTACTGCAATGGCGGCGGGTCGAGGCTTAGATCATGGAACTGCTCGGAACGCACTTCAATCTTACGCTCGGTTCGTGGCGCTTGCGCTTTCTCTTGGCGATCGATAACGTCGAAGAGGAACCTGCGCCGGTCGTCTCGCCGCACCACATCCGCGTCGTCAAACCGCGAACGTACTCAGCACACAATTAGCGCGTGTCCCCTAGCGCCATCGCACCTTGCCATCGTCGGGACGCGCGCATTTTTGCATCCTGAAAAAATGCTACTCACTTCGCGCTCGCTCTCGCCGTCCATGGCTTCACTCGCGCCTCAGATGCCCTCCTCATGGCAAGGAGGCGATGGCGCAGGGACGATGGCTGGGGTGCGGACGTCTAGAGTAAGAAGCTGGTTGGGCGCGACGACTTCTCGAACTTGAATCCTGAGTCGCCGATCGAATAGAAGTACAGATTCGGGTCGATCGGATCGCCGAAGATGGTGAACGAGAACTGACCGATGATCGTATCGTAGGTACCGCCCAACTGCATCGCTTCGAGCAAAGTGAAGCGGGTGGACGCGCTGGATCGCTTCACCGCGGCCATGATGATCTGGGCGGACGCATAACCGTAGGCACCGAGGGCGGTTATCTGTCCGTACAGTCCCTGGAAGTCGGAAAGCAGTTGAAAATCGAGCGGCGCGCGCTGCAGCGGCGGCATCGACGAACTCACCCACGATCCGGTCAGTATCGAGCCGTACTGCTTTGTTGTAGCGTCGTTAAAGAATCCGTCGCTGGCCGCCCAGGCGCCGGCGTATCCCCCACCGTGCAACTCGGTGATCAACGGCCCCATCGGCCCGGTCTTACCGCAGAGAAAGATCATGTCGGGATGCTGGGCCAAGATCTCCTTGGCTGCGGTTGCGTAATTGGGTTTGTCGAAAGCGAAGACGTAGACGTCCGAGCGTGTTTTCGCCTGTTTGGCGGCGGCGACAAAGCCGGCCGCAACGTTGGCTCCATAGTCGCCATCCTGGGTTATCGCCAGCGCAAAACTGGGTTTGATCTTCGGCAGCAGCATGTTCGCGCAGAGGACGCCTTCCGTCGAATCCTTTGTCGGCAGGCGATAGACGTTGTGGTACTCTTTGGCGGTTACTTCGTCAGCAGTGCTGGCCGGCACCAGTAGCGGCATGCTGACGTTAGCATACTGCGCGAGCGATCCGACCGTCACGTCGGCGGTGAGATTTCCGATCATTGCTACCATCGTTTGATCGGCGGCCGCAATTTGAACGTTGGTCATGCCGATGGCCAGCGCATCTTGATCGTCAAAGGTTCGCACCGCAAAGACGCGTTCGAGCGGCGCGACGTAGCGGTTGTGCTCGTCCACCGCTGCCCTGGCGCCGTTAGCGACTTGGGTGCCGTACGTGCCCAAATCGCCGGAAAGCGGCACGCTCACGCCGATCGTGAGTTGTTGCACGAATGGCTGATTGGGATTGTACTGTGCCAATGCGGGCCGGGCCGTGGCCGCAGCGGCCAATGCTGCGCTCCCGCTCAGAAAACTCGCTCTGCGCATCCTACCTCCACAACGCAAATGCAGCCAGCGTCGTTCCTAAGAACGCCAGCGAAAAAATCATATTGGCGACGAAGATGCGTTCGTTGAGCACGAACGGGTTGGACGCCTCTCGGTATTGCAGTTCTTCATATGCTACCAAGGCTAACGCGCAGGCGGTGGCGCCGTAGAAATAGGCGATGGGAGCGCGCGCCAGGATGCCGGCCAGCACGAGCAGCGCCGTCATGGCCAGATGCAAAACCAGCGGTACGACCCGGCCGCTGCGCGCGCCGAAGCGGGCCGGCAGCGACGCGATACCTTGGGTGGTATCGACCTGCAAGTCCATCAGCGCGTAGGTAACGTCGAAGCCCCCGACCCAGACGGTCACCGCAGCAAAGAGGGCGATGGCGGCCCACGAGACTCCTCCGGCAACGCCGATGTAGGCGCCGAGCGGCGCGAGCCCGTCGACCGCACCGAGGACGAAGTGGGTCGTCCAGGTGAAACGTTTGCACAGCGGATAGACCAGCACGCCGAGCGCGGCGATGGGCATCAGCTTCACGCACAATGGATTGAGCTGCCACGCCGCAAGCAACAGCAGGGCGAGGCCGGCGGCGATGCCCCAAAGCATGGTAGAAGGTGCCAGCGTGCCGCTGGCCAGCGCGCGGCGGGCCGTGCGCGGGTTGCGTGCATCGAGATCGCGATCGAGATAGCGATTGGCGGCCATCGCCGCAGTTCGCGCGCCGATCACCGCCAGCGTTATCCAGAGCAACGCCCGCCACGACGGCAAACCGCTTGCCGCAAAGATCGCGCCGGCGTACGCAAACGGCAGCGCAAAGAGCGTATGTTCGATGCGTATCTCTTTGAGGAACAGAGCCGAGCGTCGCATGACTATCCGCGGAGCAGCCGTTCGAACGCCTCCATCCCCTGACCGCTCCACGAGTCGGCATGTACGGTTGCGCCGACGCGGTCGAGCCCGTATTCTTTCCAGCGCTTGCTAACCAGCGCGCGCGTCTGATCGTCCATCACCATGTCCGGCGGCCACTCGCGCGTGTATCCCTCGGCAGCCGTCTTCCGGGTCGCATCGATGCCGACTTTGGTCCCATGCGCCGGCGTGTACGAACCGTGGTCCAAGTCGTCGACGGGTCCGGGCATGGTAACGAGGTCACGGTCGGGAGCGATATTGTTAAGTACGAACCAGGCAACGCTGCGCGTATCCTGCACGTCGATGTCGGCGTCGACGATCAGCAGCACGCGGGTCAGCATCATCATGTGGCCGAGGCCCCACAGTGCGCTCATCACTTTCTTGGCGTGGCCGGGATATTGTTTGCGAATGGAAACGATCGCCATGTTTTGGAAACCGCCCTCGACCGGAAGGTTCATGTCGACGACTTCCGGCAAGATCAGCTGGAGCAGCGGCAAGAAGATCCGTTCGGTTGCTTTGCCGAGCCACGCGTCTTCCATCGGTGGCTTTCCGACCAGCGTCGCCGCGTAGATGGGATCGCGCCGGTGCGTGATGCATTCCACATGGAACGTGGGATAGCGGTCGGCGAGGCTGTACACGCCGGTATGATCGCCGAAAGGTCCTTCGCTGCGCAGATCGGTGTTGTCGACGTAGCCTTCAAGTACGAACTCGGCGTCGGCCGGAACTTTGAGATCCACCGTCTTGCAGCGCACCAGCTTCACGGGTTTGCCACGCAGCAAACCGGCGAACGCATATTCGTCCACAACCGGCGGCAGCGGCGCGGTCGCAGCGTACGTAAGCACCGGATCGGCGCCGATCGCGACCGCAACCGGAACCTTCGCTCCGCCGGCTGCGGCGTGCGCGCGGCCGTGCTTGTGACGTTGCCAATGCATGCCGGTCTCGCGTGGACCGTACACTTGCATGCGGTACATCCCGACGTTGTAACGTCCGCTGCGCGGATCGCGCGTGACCACCAGTGGCAGGGTGATGAACGGTCCGGCGTCGAGCGGCCAGGTCGTCAGAACCGGTAACTGCCCGAGATCGGGTTCGCGCATGGTAACGTCTTGACACGAGCCGCCGCGCGCCGTTTGCGGAACGGCATTTGCAAGCGGCGCAAAAGCCTTGAGCGCGTTCATCTTCTCGACGAAACCCTCGCCCGGTGGCGTGATGTCCAGCAATTTGCGGACGCGATCGCCGACCTCGTCGAGCGACTTTGCGTCGAATGCACCGGCCATGCGCCGTTGCGTGCCGAATTGGTTCGTCAGCACGGAGAACTTCGAACCGCGCACCTTGGTGAAGAGCAGCGCCGGGCCGCCGGCCTTGACGACGCGGTCGGTGATCTCGGCGATCTCCAAGCGTGGCTCGACGGGTTTGTCGATGACGTGCAGTTCGCCGTTTTTGCGCAAGGCGTCGACGAAGGCGCGCAGGGAATCGAAGGGCATGTGGCCGCCATCTTTAGCCTCGCCCGCGTGAAGGACCTCGAAGGAGCACACGAACGGAGCTGCCGAACGCCGCGGCATGCAGTGCATGGCGGTCGTGCGGCGGCTAACGGAACGCTTTAGCGAGGAGGAGTTCGCGCAGTTGCTCGACGCAGAAGCGCAGCGCGTCAGCGAGCTCTACGCCGAGGGCGTCATTCGCACGATCTGGTCGCGCCGGGACGTTTTAGGTGCGGTCATCATCTTTGAAAGCGAAGATGAAACCGCTGCGCGCGCGGCGTTTTCAACGCTGCCGCTGGCGCAGCGCGGTATGCTCGAAGCGCAGTTCGTTCCGCTGCGCGCCTACCGTGGGTTCTGTCCGTAGCCTAGCTGCGAAAAATTACTCGCAGCAGCGCGCTAGTTGGCACCGATGACGGGAAAGCTCGCGACAAAGGCGGCGCCGCGCGCGCGGCTCGCGTCATTGCCGGCCAGTGCCAGCGACCCGCCGTGTGCACTGGCGATCCACTTGGCTATCGCTAGTCCAAGCCCACTCCCGCCGGCATCGCCGCGAACGTTGCGTTCGAAGATACGATCGCGTAACGCATCGGCCACACCGTCGCCGTCATCCTCAACCCGAATGTAGGCGTTGCGCCCGTCGGCGCCACACTCGACGCGCGCGCGCTTGTCGGCATGCTTGAGTGCGTTCTCCAGAAGGTTGCGAACGAGTTCGCGCAACCGGCGTTCGTCGCCGTCGACGATACCGCTGTTGGCGTGCACGTCGAGCACTTTTCCCGCCTGAGTAAACCGGGTGTCGAACTCGCGCGCGCAGGATTCGACGACGTTGGCAAGGTCGACGGGCTCGCATTGAATCAGTCCCGGCCGGGGATCGCGTGCCAGCGTTAGGAGATCGCCGATCAGGTTGCTCGCGTCCACCGCGGTGCGCGAAATAGTATCGAGGGCGTCGCGCGTTTCCGGCTCGGCGCGCAGGCGCGCCGCTTGAGCGACGCTGGCGATCGTCGCGAGCGGCGAGCGAAGCTCGTGCGCTGCGTCGGCGGCGAACTGCTGCTCGCGCGCGCGGGCTTCGATGAGCGGCCGGAGCGACCACTGGGCGAGCAGATAGGCGATGATTCCGATGCCGATGAGCAGCGGCACATCGGCACCGCCGATGGCCAGCGCGACGTGCCGCATCGCGGCCGCATAGCCGGCCTGCCCTTCCGGCGTTCCCAACGCCGGCGCGAGCATGCCCTTATATTGCGTGCCGATCAGCCAATAGGCATACCACGACAGGGTGCCGAGCACTGCCGCAAAGAGCGCTACGTAGAGTGCCGTGAGGCGAGCGATCACGATACAATCTTATAACCTACGCCCCAGACTGTGGCAATCACGTCACGCCCCCCCACCGCCTTGAGCTTGCGGCGGAGTTGGCTGACGTAGACGTCGACGATGTTCGAGGATCCGTCGAAATCGTAGTCCCACACGTGTTCGAGGAGCTGCGCGCGCGTGAACGCGATGTTGGCATTGCGCGCCAAGAATTCGAGCAGGCGAAACTCGGTTGAGCCCAGCTCCAAGGGCTTGCCGTCATACTCCGTCGCGCGGGCCCGGGGATCCACGCGCAACTTGCCGCACTCGTAAACGCTGGCGATGGGACGATCGCTGCGCCGCAGCAAGGCGTTGAGCCGAGCAAAGAGTTCCTCCTCGAAGAAGGGCTTCACCAAGTAGTCGTCGGCGCCGGAATTGAGGCCGGCGACGCGATCTTCAACCGCATCGCGCGCGGTGAGCATCAGCATCGGCGTTTGCACGCCTTCCGCGCGCGCGGCTCGGGCCAAAGCGAAACCGTCGCGGCCGGGCAGCACCACGTCGACGATGGCGGCATCGTACGTTTGGCGCAACAGGTAGTCGAGGCCGGTGTCGCCGTCGGAGGCGACGTCCACCGCGTACTTTTGTGCTTCCAGCAACGCTCGCACCGCCTGCGCGATCGGGGCGCTATCTTCGATCAACAGGATTCGCATGTTCGTACGCGCGGGCTCAGATGTGCAACGGCCAGGGAGCACCTATGGTTATCGCCGCGCCGAGCTGCCCTTTGCCGCCGGCAATGGGTTGTACCTGTTGGATGATGAACCGGGCGTGCGGGGTTAGGAAAAAGGCCGCGTAGTAGACCACGTCGCGCACGACGATTGGATTGGCGGCGGCGTCATAGCGGATGGCCAAGTACGAGTGCGGCGTCACGTAGTATTTCAAGCGGACGTAGCCTCCGGACGAGCCTTGCACGGTGCCGAAGCCATCGGAGTTCGTATCGCGTCCCCACCACTGTTCGGCCTGCAGATCGAAACGTTTGGTGAAGGCGTGGGCGAGCAGGCCGTAGCGCTGATATGCGTCGAGGAAGTTCGTGCCGGAGGTTTCGACGATCTGACGGTGACCCTCCATCGCTGTGCCGCCCACCACCAGATAGCGATCGACCGGCGTTTGAATGAAAAAGCCGAGCTCGGGTGCGGCAGCGCTCGTCGTCTCACCGGTCGGAACGGGCTTTCCCCCGTACGGCGCGCCCTTGAACTCGCCATATGATACGGTGAAGTTCAGCAGCGTTTGGCCGACGGTTCGCTGCATCTGCAATCCCCAGCGCGGTGCTGAGAGCGCCAAGTCGTTCAAGCCGACGTGCGTTCCGTAGTAGCCATACCCCTGCAAATCATCCAAGCGTTGTCCCGGCGATTGCGCCAACGGCAGCTCGAATAGGCCCAGACGCGTGAGCGTCTGCGTGTGGGCGTTGTAGTTGGCGAGAAAACCAAGATAGAGGCCGGCCGGACCACCGGCTGCGCCGAAGTTGTAGTGGATGAACGCGGTGATGTTCCCGATATCCTGATTGGCAAGCAGCACGCTGCCGGGCTGAAAGCGCCGATCGCCGACGGCCGGCGTCTCTTCCCATTCCAACTGGTAGCGGAGCGCGACGATAGTGGTACCGTGCGTCGGGAGCGGCAACCGGTACCCGTTGTTGCGAAAAGTGTTGCCGAATGCGTTCAGCTCGGGCAGGACGGTATGACACGCCTTGCACTCCAGGTGATAGCGCTGCGCGAAGATTGGAATGGCCAGGGCGTTGCGTTGCCCGAGGCCGAGCATGAGCGCGAAGGCGACTGCGAAGAGTGCCGGGCGGCAAAGATTATTGCGCAACGATCTCGCCTCGCATCGCGCCGGTGTAGTGATAGAAGCATCCGTACAGATACGTCCCTGCTTGATCGACGACGATTGTCTGCGAGCGC
>JBPYDW010000027.1:0-2040 GCA_051986335.1 Vulcanimicrobiaceae bacterium
GGCCGTTGCGTCGAGCGTTCGAGATCGCTTCCGCGATTGCCGTGGGACTCTCCTCGATGCCGTCAACGCTCCAGCCGTGTTTTGCGAAAAAGAGCGTGAAGGTTCCAACCCCGCAGTAGAGGTCGACGATTCGTCGGGGAGTTTTCACGTGCGGCTCGAGGTAGTCGAAGATTCGCCCCACCATTTCGACGTTTACTTGAAAGAATGAGGCCGCCGAGAATCGATAGCGCAGCGCGCCGATCGTTTCTTCTATTTCGGCATCGCCGCCAAGGCAACGGTGACGGCGCCCGGCGATTGCGTTGACGCTCGCAAGATCGAACGAGTTCGTTACGCCCGCCAAACCGGGCAGCTCGCGCAGGAGCAACGGTGCGGCGCGCCGCGCGCGCTCGGAGCGGCGCGCCGTTGTGATGCTCAAGACACTCTGTGCGCTCGAATTTGCGCTGCGTGCGATGAGATGTTGCGCTTCCTGCAGCATCTCGGTTACCGGTTCGGCTCCGCGAATCGCGTGGAGGCGCGCAAGATCGGCATTGAGCTGCGGGGTAACGATCGGACAGGCGTCGATCGGGATGACGTCGTGCGTTCGCTGGCGGTAAAACCCCAGCGCGGGAGGGTCGGCGTGATGGTCGACGACCAGCGCCATCTTGTTGCGATACGCGCGCGGATCGCCCATGCCGATCGTTTCGCGAACCACCACTGCGTCTAAGCCGGCGATTCGCAACAGTGCTTCGCGCACGACGTCGCGCTTCCAATCGAGTTGTCGCGGATAACTCACATGTTGAAGCTGGCATCCGCCGCACGTCCCGAAGACCGGACAGAACGGTCGAACTCGGTCCGGCGATTCAGTCACGATTCCGATCAAATCGGCAACCGCGTAGCGCTGCTTTACTTCGGTGATCCGCACGCGCGCGAGTTCGCCGCGAATGGGACCGAAACAAAAAACGACCATGCCCTCGGCGCGGCCGACGCCTTGACCGTTGGCGAGAAGGTCCGTGAAGGTGAGTTCGAGTTCGACGCCTTTGTGCAGCGCCGGAGCGAAGTTAGGCGCTGCTTCTCTGTTCGTCAAGCGCCTTAAGCAGCGAGTTCGCTTCGTCGATGAGCTCTTGAATGCGCTGCGTTGTCGGATCTTCGCGACGGCTTGCCGACGCGATGCGCAGCGAAACGTAAGCAATTGTTGCGCCCAGGGCCGCGACGCTTACTCCGACACCAATCCAAAAAAGTGTGCGCGCCAGCCCCGGCTCGTCACGGCTATCGAGGTATTCGGGTTCCGGTCGTGGCTCCGATGGCATACTTCGGTCATTCGCCGCCCGAGGTGCCCGCGCCCTATTTCGCGGACGCCGAAGCGGCGCTCGTCAAGTTGACGTCGTCGAGGAACTGCTGGGTGGAACGACTCGAATAACCGTCGCCGTGTACGCCGAAGTAGATCCAAACCGTGCGCCCGGCATAAGCGCCCAGATTCCAACGGCCTAACGCCCAGGACGGCCGGTTGTTGATCGCCCGAAAAAGATTCACCACCACGTTGCCGCCATCGTCCAGCAGGTCGCCTTCTTGATATGCAAACGTGGCGCCGTTCTCGTTGGAGAGCTGGTAAAGACGCGCCGTGAGCAAACCTCCGGGCGGGATTGTTACGCGCTGACAGACCCCCGAGTTTCCGAGCGGCTCGCCGATTCCGCTGCGCATTCCCGAGTACTCCTCGTACTTGCCGATGTACGGATGTACGCTCGTGATATACGCCTCGACGTCGCCGCACTGGTACCACCCGTTATCGACGTTGCCGCTCTCGAAACTCGAATTCGTCACCAGATTGGTCGCCGGCGATCCGGTAGGACGCGGTGCGGAGAGGCGCGGCACATTGAAATGTCCTGCAACCGCGCGGCGCGCCGGCGCACCGGGCGCAGCGCCAACGAGGAGCGCAGCCAGAAAGACGGCAACTAGCAGACGGGACTCCGCTTTGGGAGAGGTGGTCGAGCGGTTGAAGGCACTCGCTTGGAAAGCGAGCAGAGGTGATAAGCCTCTCGAGGGTTCGAATCCCTCCCTCTCCGA
>JBPYDW010000028.1:0-3429 GCA_051986335.1 Vulcanimicrobiaceae bacterium
AAAACTCAGGGAAATTGCAGTGCTCTGTGAAACACAAGGGCTCTTGCATCTACATCGGAAATCCAACCAGCCAACTCAAGGGTACGTGGAACGACGACAGTCCCGTTCCGAGTAGTCCGAACGACGCTGCGATTGCTGCCGAAGCGGTAAATCTGGCGAATCATTTCGGTGGTGCCGATCCCAATGCGTCATACGTCGTCGCAACGCCGACCGGACACAACACGAACGGCTTCGGCTACCAGTGGTGCGGGTATCACAACTACAACGGAGTCGTCAGGTATACGGATATTGGCTACATGGCCGATGCCGGTTATAGTTGCGGCCAAAACTTCATTAACCCCGGCTCCGCCGGGAACAACGACGGCGTCTCAATCATCGCTGGTCACGAGCTCGCCGAAACGCAGACCGATCCGCAGCCGGGCAGCGGCTGGGTCGATCTACGCGGCCAGGAGATCGGCGACAAGTGCGCGTGGAGCCCGTACTCGGCCGACGTCAGCTTCGGCGGATCGACGCTGGGAACGAATGAGTTCCCGGTGCAGCCGCTCTGGAGTAACGCCGTCAGCGGGTGCAACCTGAGCTACTAATCGCATCGTACTCGTCCCAACGAAGAGGATCGCCGAAAGACCGGCGATCCTCTTTCATCTTTCATTTCGCGTCTCAGATTTCGAGCGCTTGGGCGACGGCGCGATCCTCGCTCCAGGTCTTGCCCTCGTGCATAAGCCTAGCCGCCTCCTCTTCCCCAAACGCCTCGCGCAGAATGACGAGCACCTCTTCGTACTCTTTTTGCTCGGTGCGTTGGCGCGTGGACGCGATTTGGCAAAATCGATCGTCGATAAAACCAATCAGGTGTGCCGACCGGGCTAGATTCTGCCGATGATCTGCTTCGTGAATACTGTTAACGGCCGAAAGGGCTGCGAGATGTTGCAACGCCCAAGCCACCGGGCGGCGTACTCCGACTTTACGCGCGAGCACGAGCGCTTCGCGCGCATAATTACGCGCTTCATCGTAGCGGCCCAACGCAATCAAGTACACGGAAGAGTTGCAGAGCGCCCACGCTAAATATGACCAGTTTCGGCGCGTGCGGAAAACTTCGATACTCTCCTGGCTTAACCGCAACGCTTCTTGACTCTGCCCGGCCGCAAATTCAATTTCGGCCAGACCTCCAGCATCCGTAGCTGCGAAACGCTCTGACCCTGCGATTCGGTGAATCCGCAACGCTTCCCGAACAAGGCTTCGCGCCTCCTCAAGATCACCGTGCGCCCAACGAGTCATACCAAGCATCGCCGTAGCTGCAGCAGTGATGTTAGGAACGTTGCTGCGGCAAGCAGTCGCGAGAGCCTGGCGCAGCGCCGTTTCCGATTCGGCGATGCGTCCACTATGAAAGAGTCCCAAAGCGACCAAATAGTGCGCTTCAGCTACTTCGGGGAGGTCATCCGGCTGCTGCGAGAGTAGCGCGCGCTGGGCCTCCGTCAGTGCCGCCTCGGGAGCACTGCCATCGAGGACTAGTGCGACGCGTATTGACGCAACTTCGAGCCTCCCTCGCACCTTCGGCGGGGTGGTTTCATCGCAGGTTTCCAGCGCCGCACGCACCCACCGCCGCGCCTCACCAGATGCAAAGCCTGAGCGGGTAGCGCATCGCGACCCGGCTAGTCGTTGCGCGATCTGCGCGTCGCCGTTCGCTCCGAGCGCCCATCCAATCGCAACCCGGAAATTTTCGCGTTCAGGCACTACGACCGTGTCCCACACGCGATCGGGCGTCATTACCGGCGATGAATCGAAGGATTCGGCCAGCGCAAGCAACGCCAACGCGTGCGTGCGCAGCGTGCCTGAGTCCTCACCTTGCTCGCGCAGCTTTTCGTGCGCATATTGCCGCGGCGGCTCCAATAACCGGTACCGGGCGGGTTCCGCATAAGCCTCGGCCTGCACCAGCGACTTATCCACAAGCGACGCGATCGCGTTGACAACTTCGTCGTTTCCGATATCGCCGTTTGCGCAGACCGCTGTTGCAAGGTCGAGCGTAAACCCGCCGGCAAAGACCGAAAGTCTTCGAAAGACGCTTTGCTCCCGTTCGCTGAGCAGATCGTAACTCCAGTCGAAGAGTGCCTGCATCGTCTTGTGGCGGGGTAAAGGAGCGCGGCTTCCGCCGGTTGCGAGCAAAAAATGTTCCTGAAGTTGAGCGGCGATAGTTTCCAGGGAAAATCGGTTCGTTCGTGCTGCGGCGAGTTCGATCGCGAGCGCGATACCGTCGAGACGACGGCAAATATCGATCACAATGGGTACGAACGGCTCTGCGAGCTCGAAGCGGCTCTCCGCAGCTTTGGCTCGCTCCACAAACAGCTTGACGGCGCCATACTTCAGCGCGTCGTCAGCCGAGAGCGGCAGAGTGTCAACCGGCGGAACGCTCAACGGCGGCACGTGGTAGATGCGCTCGCCTCCGACAGCCAATGCCTGCCGGCTGGTGGCAAGAATGCGGACGTAGCGGCAGCGCCGCAAAATCGCGTCCGCGACATAGACCACGCCATCGATGAGGTGCTCGCAATTGTCGAGAACGAGCAGCAGATGCTTCGGCTGCAGGTATGCGACAAGCGGCTCCAAGCGCGCGCAATGCTCGAGCCCGATGCTCGATGCGATGGCGACCGGAACGGTCGAAGTGTCGCTGAACCTCGCGAGGTCGACGAACCAGACGCCGTCGGACGATCCCGTAATCGAGTCGGCGGCGACTCGCAATGCGAGGCGGGTCTTACCGACGCCGCCGGCACCTACGAGTGTGAGGAGCCGTTCATTCGCGAGTAACTCTTCGACCTTTGCAACGTCGTGCTCGCGCCCAATAAAGCTCGAGATCTCGGCGGGTAGATTGCTGGCCAGGTCGAACGCGCTGCGCCGCATAGCTGCGCGCTCGAGCTCGGCGCGACCTTCGGGCGAGAGGCCGAGGGCCTCGGCAAGGTGTGCGATCGTATCGAGGTACGGTTTTCGGCGAACGCCCCGCTCCAGCGCGCTAACCGTCTCGACGCTCAGCTGTGCGCGTAGGGCCAGCGTCTCTTGCGCAAGACCGGCCGCTAGACGGTGCTGCCGCAACAACTCGCCAAACGGTCGTGCTACAAAGTAGGAAGGATCGAACGGCGCGTGAAGCCGCTCATCTAAGCTAGTGCGCTGGCGAAAGATCGGGCCAGCGGTGCGACAGGCCGTGATAGAGATTCCCACTCCTATCTAGTTATTTTGGGTTAGCAGTGCCCAGCGGGCCGCCGGGGGAAAAGACTGCCCGGAAGGTTCCAAGGCCCGTTTAGATCTCCTGAAAAGCGCGAATCGTACGTGCGCCAGTTGACAACAATGCTGTAGTGGTCAGCGTTCAAATCTCCGCGCTATTCCTCAACACGGACTGGGAAAACTATGTGCCGCTGGCGATCGGCAGCGCTAGTTACGAGCCGGTGC
>JBPYDW010000029.1:0-2495 GCA_051986335.1 Vulcanimicrobiaceae bacterium
CTGGTCAACGAGCGGGAGGTTGCGTACCGCGAAGTCGCGCTCACCGCTACCGGCGAGTTCGACGCGGGGGCGATCGGCCGCGAGCTGTCCGAAGGCGAGGTTAGCTGCGTCTTCGTTCAGCGCTCGCGCGGTTACGCGCCACGTCCGTCCGTCAACGTGGCGATGATCGAGTCGCTCTGCGGGTTCGTTCGCAAACGCTCGCCGCGCACCGTCGTCGTGGTCGATAACTGCTACGGCGAGTTGGTCGAGGCGCGCGAGCCCACCCATGCCGGCGCGGATCTGGTAATGGGATCGCTGATCAAGAACTTGGGCGGCGGTTTAGCCCCGGCGGGAGCGTACGTAGCCGGGCGTAGCGAGCTGGTCGCGCGGGTAGCGGCTCGTGTGTACGCGCCCGGCCTAGGCGCTGCGCTAGGACCGACGTTCGGCTTCGGCCGCGCGCTCGTTCAGGGTCTCTTCGTAGCGCCGCTCGTCGTCGAACAGTCCCTTCGCGGTCTGGACTTCGCCGCGGCGCTCTTCGACGAGCTCGGCTACGAAGTGTCGCCGCTTCCTGGCGATTCGCGCACCGACATCGTGCAAGCAATCCGTTTGGGGAGTGCGCAGCTTATACTTCGCTTTGCAGAAGGTTTGCAAAGTGCGATGCCGATTAATGCGCGCTTTCGGCCGGAACCCGGTCCGGTGCCCGGCTATCCACAGCCGGTGGTAATGTCCAGCGGCGCGTTCGTCGCCGGCGCTACCATCGAACTTTCGTGCGATGCGCCGCTGCGCGAACCGTTCGAGGTGTACCTGCAAGGAGGAATCGTCGCCGAGCATTCGTGGCTTGGTGCGCTGCTCGCCGCGCGGTCGGTCGTTGAAGGCGGGCGCGGCTTAAGCGAGAAGCAGTGATGTCCCGTGAGCAACTCGGAAGATAAGGCGCAACAGCGCGGATACGCGCGCACGACGATCGATTTTCCCGTCACCGTCATCCTTCCCGGCGATGAGCTGGTGCTCGAAGGACGCGCGGTCGACGTGAGCGGCAGCGGCATGCGTGTAGCTGCTCGCAGTGATTTAGCGCCGGGTCAAGCGGTGGCGCTGCGCTTTACACTACCGGCGCATTCGAGTGAAGTGCTGGTGCGCGGTCGCGTGGTCACGTCGTTCTTTGACGCCGCGTCGGGAAGTTTTGCCCACGGCGTTGCGTTCACCAAATACGCGCAACCCGACCGCGATGCGATCGTCGCCTTCGTTGCTTCCCAGGCTGGTGAAAAGCGCTAACCGGCGCGGCTGCCCAGGAACCCGTAAAAGAAGTACTTATTGCCCTCCAGCGTCGTAACGACGATGCGGGTCTTTTCGAGGTCGACGGCGGCAATCGTCTGGCCGATCATCGTTTCGAGGATGGCTCGCGCCTGCGCCAGTTCGGCTTCACGCAGTGCTTCGGGCTCGACGTCGACGAGTTGGAGGAGTTCGTCTATGCGGTCTTTCATCGTCTCCAGTAGGGTAATCGGCTAATGCAGCCCAATGCGGTAGTGGTCGTGGTTACGTTTGCGCCGGAGCCGGCCTAAGCGCCTTCGCATGTTCGTCTTAGAAGTCCTTAGCGGCCCGCTCGACGGCAAGACCTGGCCCTTCGACCAAGAGATCACGATCGGCCGGGACGACGCGGTGGCCGGTGCCTGTTTGGCGCTGGACCGCTACGTCTCGCGGCGGCACGCGCTGCTGGTCGCCGAGGGCGAACGGCTGCGACTCACCGACCTGCAAAGCCGAAACGGCACGAAACTCAACGGAAAAGCCGTGAACGGTGACGTCGGCCTCGATGTCGGTGTCCCCTTTGTCGTCGGCCGGACCGTCCTGCGGGTGACGAAGGCCTAAAAGAACGTGCAGTTCGCCACGCACATCGCGCAGACGCGCGCGATCGTTCTCGATCTGCCGCGGCCGGTCGGCTTCGTGCCGACCATGGGCGCGTTGCACGCCGGCCATCTGGCATTGGTCGAGAGCGCTCGCATGCGTTGCGCTTCGGTCGTCGCCTCGATCTTCGTCAATCCGTTGCAGTTCGGCGAGAACGAAGACTTCGCTCGGTATCCGCGGGACCTCGCCGCCGATCGCGCATTGTTGGACGCGGCGAAGGTCGACCTGATCTTTGCCCCCGACGTCGCCACCGTTTACCCGCCCTGATTCTCGACCTACGTCGACGTCGGCGAATTGGGCGTGCGCTACGAGGGCGCGATACGGCCGACGCACTTTCGCGGTGTCGCGACCGTCGTGACGAAACTGCTGGCCATCGTGCAACCGGACCATCTGTACCTCGGGCAGAAGGACGCGCAACAGACGGCGGTGTTGCGGCGCGTCGTGCGGGATCTTGCGCTGCCGGTAAGCGTCGAAGTCGTTCCCACCCAGCGCGCCGCCGATGGCCTGGCGCTATCGAGTCGCAACGCCTATCTCTCCGAAAGCGAGCGCGCCGAAGCTCCCAGCTTGCATCGTGCGCTGGTCGCAATGCGCGACGCGCTGCAGGGCGGCGCGACCAAGGC
>JBPYDW010000030.1:0-4286 GCA_051986335.1 Vulcanimicrobiaceae bacterium
GCGCCCAGCGACGGCGATCCGCAGAACGACGGTGTCGATCCGCGCTCGTTCATCTGCGCAGCGCGCCGCGCGTGGGTCGTCGTTCCCGCCGCCGGCGCGATGAACGACCCGACGTACGGGCGGCGCCGTAGCGTCGTCGCAGTCGATAGGAAGGCTGCGCTACTCCTCTACGACGGCCCGGCCTGCGCTCCGAAGTAAGGTTTCTATTTGTGACCTGCGACCTGCGCTTCGGTTACCGGAGAAGCTTTGTTGTTCCCGAGCGATCCGCGTATAAACGTTATCACCTCGGAAATCTGTTTGTTGCTGAGCGTGCCCTTCCACGCCGGCATTTGGCCGTTGTATGTTTGACCGCTGACCGTGATCGCTCCATGCAGGCCGCCGGTCACGATTGCGATGACCTTATTCGGGTCGCCCGTCACAACCGGATTGTCGGCAAGCGGCGGGAAGGTGCCTGGCACACCTTGACCACGCGAGCCATGGCAGCTCGAACAATTATCGGCGAAGACCTTCGCACCAGGCTGGTTTGATGCCGGCGCAGCGGCACCGCTGGATGCTCCTCCGCCCGGCTGCGTCTCTGCCGCTGCAGCTGCGCTGAGCACCGCCGATTCGGGTGGGGACGCGGGTGCTGCGGCTTGTTTGATCATCGTCGTGACTTGACCGTACACCGATAAGCAGACGATCACGACGACGACGACGGCCGTCCCCCAGAGCAGACCGGAGCGTGCACCGAAGCTGCGCGTCGTGCTGCGTTCGAGCCAAGGCAGCAACAGGACGACGAGCAGGAAGAGCGTCGGCACGATGATGGTCGCGATAAGTTCGGTTCCGATCGTCAAGGGGCCGAGATGAATCTCCGGCGGCACGAGTGCGAGCAGGCCGAAGAGCGACAAGAAATACCACGCCGGATACGGGACGAAAAACTTCGTCGGATTAGCCTTGTCGTCGAGATACGGCGGCGCGACGATCGCAAGGATACAGATGATGATGAAAACGATTAACGAGAACGCGCCGTCCATAAAAAACTGATCCGGCCAGAATCGGCCTGGCCGCAGCGTGCGCGGATCCTTGACGACCGGACCAGCGGAGCCGTTGTGGCGGAAGATCGTCAGGTGCGCGCCGACCAAAAGGACGAGCACGGCCGGCATCAGCCACACGTGCAGCCCGAAGAAGCGGTTGATCGTCGCAGTGCCCATGCTGCCGCCGCCCTGCGCGACATGCTGCAGCACCGGACCGGCGATCGGCGCCAGACCGACGATGTTGAGTGAGACCTGGGACGCGAAATAGGCATCCATATCCCACGGTAAGAGATAGCCGGTGAGTCCCAACACCAGCGTCGTCAGCAGCAAGAACACGCCCACGACCCACTGCAACTCGCGCGGCGATTTGTATGCTCCGAAGATCAGCACTTGCAGCAGGTGCAGAAAGACGAGCGCGATCATCGCGGACGCGCCCCAGTAGTGCACGGCCAGGAGAAAATGGGTCCACGGATTGAGGTACATCGCACGGGTCGATTCCCATGCGGTCGCCGCCGATGGCGCGTAGAAGAACGTCAGAAAGATTCCTGTGACGATCTGCACGATCATCGCGAAGAGCGTTGCGCTCCCGAAGACGTACCAATAGCTCGCTCCTCCCGGAACGTCTTCCGTGAGGAAATCTTTGGTGAGCGAGACGAACCCGGTGCGTTTTTCGATCCAACTCAGCATCGGTCGTTACCTTACGCTTGGTACGAGACGACGATACGCGATGGCGTATTCGACTGGTAAATGATCCAAGTGACCTCCGCAACGCCGTTCTGCTCGCGCAGCGGCAACGGGTCGAGGCCTCGCGGTGCGGGACCAGCGATGTGGGTTCCATTAAGCGTGTATTGCGAGCCGTGACACGGGCACATGAAGCGGTTTTGCGCGTCGCTCCAACCGTAATAGCAGCCTAGGTGCGGACAGATCGGACTGAAGATCACGAAGCCCAGGTTGACGATGTCGTATGGAAGGTCGGCCTTTCCGCCGGGTTGGTTGAAAATGTCGGGCCGAGCCGCCGCAAACTTCGCCGGGTCGGCGACCTTGATGCCCCAAACGTATTCTTGGGCCGCCTGTTCGGGAAGATAGCCGTCGACGAACTTGAGGGTGAAGCTAAGCTTCACGGGCTTATCCGTGGCCTTTCTCAGCGCGTCGAGCTCCGTAGGGCTCAAAGGCGACCAGCTTCCGGTCGACTCGCTTTTGGGTGGCAGCAGCGAGCCGATGATGGGAACGGCAAGCGCGAGGGTGACGATTCCTCCGATCGCAAGCGTCGCATTCGCCATGAACGTGCGCCGCGTCACTTCGTCTTGGGTTTGAGGCGCTTCGTACGCGCTCAATATCTTACGTTGGCCGCTTTGAGTAGCGTCAGCATTCGAATCAGACAAGGTCTTTCTCCACAGAAGTTCGTCGGTACGGGATCGCGGGCTGATTTGGTAACATTACGAGTCAAACCTTGTAGCTGTGCAGCCCTGATATCCAGATATTGACGCCGAGGTAGCAGAAGATGATCGAAACGAAGCCGATGACGCTCACCCAGCTGGTGCGCAGCCCGCGCCATGCGTGGCGCGTGTGCAAGTGCATGTAGGCGAGGTAGATAATCCACGAAAATAGCGCCGCGGTCTCCTTCGGATCCCACTGCCAGTACGCGCCCCACGCCTCTTTTGCCCACATCGCGCCCGTGATGATGCCGATTGAGATGAGGGGCAGGCCGATTGCGACGGCTCGATAGACGATCACGTCCAGTTGCGCGAGACTCGGAAGCGCCGCGAGCCACGCAGCGACCGGATTACCCGCCCGGGCGGCTGCGGTAAGGGAGGGCGTATCGCGCAAAATGCCCGTGGAGAGCTCGACACCGCCATCCCCGGCCGTTGCCGCCATCATTGGGTTGAGGCCCAGCTCGGTTGGGACCGACGAGGATCCGATATCCGACCCCACGGCGGCAAGAACGCGCCGCCCTCGAAAGTTCTGCTCGGCGTAGTACTTCACCAAGTAGATACACGAAAAGACGAACGCGACGAGAAAAGCGGCGTACGAGGAGACGACGATCGGCACGTGGATCTTCGCCCAGTACGACTGTAGTGACGGAACCGGCGGCATCGTGCCCTCGTACCACGTAACGCCGTAGGCGAGAAAGATCGCGGCCAGCGCTAGTACGAAACCACCGGCGAACCAGAGATTGTAGCGAAACGCGAAAACGATGTAAATCGCGACCGACATGGCGGCGAAAAGCGATAGCGAGCCATAGAGATTGAGCAGCGGCCAAACGTGCGTCAACTCCCAGCGTGCAAAAAGTTGCGCGAACTGAGCGACGCATCCGATGATAGTCAGCGGAATTCCCACGTCGCGCGGCCATTGCGCACGGGAGAAGAAATACGTCACCAGCGCCAGCGCCCCCAGGGTGTATGCGCTCAGTGCGACAGCGATCAGGATTTCGTCTAGCGGCATGGCTTCAGGCCTATTCTACGACGGTCGAGGGCCGGTTTCTCTGCGTAAGGTCGCTGCCAGGCGCCCGAACTCGGCGGCAAACACGTCGTAGCCCTTGACCGTCGTCGCCGCCGCTCCCACGCGCGAGCGGTTTGGGGCGACCTGGTCGACCCGAAGGTAGAGCCGGGCGGGCAGAAAGTAGAACGAGATAACCAAGCCGGCTAGCAGCACGAAGGCTCCGATCCCGACCAGCGGGACCCCCGGATCGTTGCGATACTGGAAACCGCTGTAAAGCACGTACTGCTTTGGCGTCACGCGCCAGCCGTCGCCCACGTCTATCGACGCTCCGAGCGGCACCAGCGCTTCGCCGACCGAGTTCCCGCCCGCCGATGCGGCAAGCACGACCGCCGGATTATTCACGCGAGGATCGGCGGTCGGCATGCCGCTTTGCCTGTCGATGGTAGGCGCAAATCGCTCGTAGACAACGCCGCGTTGCGTTCCGGGTAAATCGAACGAATCGCCTTCGAGCAAGGTGCGGCTCGACAGCGCGACGTCGCGGCGCCCTGCGCGCGAGACATTGAACTTCATTCCGAATCCGTACGTGGCTTGATAATAGAGGGTGCCGTCCACGTCGATCGGATGGTTGACCCGCACCGTCAGGTGCTTGGGCACGCCGTCGTTTCCGGTAACGGTAACGTGCGAGACGTAATCGACGGGCTGATAAACCATGCCGCTCTTGGTCATGATCGGTACGATTTTATAGGCGAAGTCGTCCAAGCGGATAAGCGCTTTGGTTCGTGCGACTTGCTGCGTCTGCCCGGTCAGCAGGGCGATATCTCCGGAGAAGCCGCG
>JBPYDW010000031.1:0-4564 GCA_051986335.1 Vulcanimicrobiaceae bacterium
CGAGATGCGGCGATGCAACAAGCGGCCGATCGCGAGTTGCGGATCGCGCGCGACATCTTGAAGTACGACGGTTCGAGCTTGGTGCCGGCCGCCGTGCAGACCAGCGTTCCAATTCCGAACGCATCGCCGTTACCCGTCCTATTGAGCTTGACCGTTTCCGGTGCCGGTCGCGACCAGGATGGGAGCATGTCGCCGCGCACAGGAGGTGCAAAAGCGGCGACCGCGGCACGGACGGTGACGATTACCGCAAAGGAAATGGGCGGGCCGCGCGTCGCCTCTGCGCAGGCGGTGATCGCAACCCGAGCGCCGCAGCCCGGCGAGACGTTTACCGCGCCGCAATCGGCGGCGGCTCCCACCGGCGCACCGTAACGTGCTGCTGCGCACGCTCCTGTCGGTCGCCTTCATTATTGCGCTCGGCACGTGCGTCGTCCAATCCGCGACGGGTCTCGTTCGCGCGCGGTTGCTTCGCGCTGCACAAACCGCGGCGGACCACGGCGCCGCCGCGGCGCTCGCGGCGATTCAGACCGCCGGCGCAAGCGCCATTGCGGGCGGGAGCGATCCGCGCGAGCTTCGCATCACGCCGCCGTCCGTCGCCGGGTGCACGGCGCCGGACCAGGCGAACTGTCCGCTGCACGTGACGGTTTCGTTTGAAAACACAACCACGAAATGGGCCGTCGGTGCGGTGCCTGGAGCGAGTTGTGCGCCGCTGTGCGCGGTTGGTATGCAAGAGAACGATGCGGTGGCCGAAGGACGCCTGGCCGAGCGCTTTCGCATTCGGGTAAGCGGCTCGGACGGATTGGTCTTGACCGAGCGCGATCGTTATGCGGTCTTTCGAACGTTTCGCGCGCCGCCGTATCTCGCCTTAGCCGGCACGCGCGATGCGGGCAGCGATGCAATCGCGAGCGGAACGTCCGAAGGCGACGACGGCGGGGTGCCGGGGAGCACCACCGTCAACGTGCGGTACGTCAACGGAGCGAACGCTGCGGCGATCGATGCCAATGTCTGGTCCTCACGCGCGTGGTCCGATGCCGATGCGCGGGCGAGCGATTGGGATCCATGACGGTAGCAAGACGAACAAGCCGCGAATCAAACGCGGCTTGTTTTCAAACGGGCGTTCGCGCTATGCCGTTTGTGGGAAAAAGCGCTCGGTCAGCCCGGCAATGAAGGGCAGCCGCAATTCTTTCCCCTGAAATCCGGTGACCGTCGTCCAGATCCAAGCGACGAACGCCAAGATTCCGACGATAAGGCCGATTATTGAGGTCAGCGGCCATAGCGCATACATGTGCATCATGCCTAGCAGCATGTTGACGATCGTGAGGGCGATCCAGAACACGATATAGCAAGCCCACAGAGTGATCGATTGCGCCGCCGACCATCTTACGAACTTGTTCGTCCCCCCACCGACGTACATGATGATGCCGCCGATGATCCCTAACAGGTAGCCAAGGCCGGCTGCGACGTTGGGCTGGAGTCCATACGGGGTATCCGTTGGCGTAGGCTGCGTGGCCATCTAGTCTCCTTCGTTTCCGTTGCAAGCTGTGACGACGCGGCGAGGCCCGGTCCAACTAGGCGCCGCTTGCTTACGGCTCTTCGTCAGAACGTCACGGTGCTACTTCCGTCGGAGCGCTTTTTTTGCCGGGTCTACCCGGTAAAAATGGCCCAGCCCTTCGGCCTTGCTCGGCGGCAAGGCCGCTCCACAGTGCGGCCGGCGCAGCCGCATAGAGTCGTGCGTCGCTGCGGCGAAGCCAGCATCGTGAGATCTCGCATGTTCTTATACGGTGCGCTCTTCTACGTGGTCTGCTGTTGGGGCCTCAACACGGTGCTCGTGAAGACGGCTCTCCCTTACATCGATCCGCTGGCGTTCACCATGCTCCGTTTTTTTGCCATGACGCCGCTGACATTTGTCTTGGCCATCATCGCCGGCGAGCACGTTCATATAAGCCGTGCCGATATCCCGGCGCTGCTGCTCTGCGCTGTCTGTGGATTCGGCGCTTATCAGTATTTTTGGATCCTGGGCTTGGCGCACACCACTCCGTTTGCTTCGGCACTGCTCGGCAGCACGGTGCCGTTGTTCACGCTGGCCATCGTCGCGCTCACCGGGCAGGAACGCGTTCGTTCGGGCCGCTGGGCTGGAGCCGCGATCGCCTTTGCCGGGATCGCGATCTTCGAAGGAGCGCTGTCCGGACATCTCGCCTTTCGCCTCGGCGATACGCTCGCGCTGGGAGCTGCCGCGGTATTTGCGATCTATGGCTTGATCTCGGCTCGGCTCCTCGATCGCTACCAACCGTTGACGCTGGTAGCGATCAGCATGGCGATCGGAACGCTTATCTTGATTCCGGGCGGAATGCCCGCGTTGTTGCACGCTCGACTCGCGCATCTCCCATGGCAAGTTTGGGCGATCTTTGCATACGCAACGCTCTTTCCGGTCGTCCTTACGTACCCGGTGTGGAGTTACGGGATTTCCCGGCTAGGGGGCGCGACCGCATCGCTCTTCATCTTCCTCACGCCGCTCGTCGCCGGCGTGGTATCGTTCTTTCTGCTTCGCACGCCGATCGAGCCCTATCAACTGATCGGCGCAGCGGTGTGTTTGACCGGAATGATCGTGGCGAATCTCTTGGGCCGCATGTCGCTTACGCAACTGTGGACCACGCGGAGCTTCGGTGCCGAACGTTAGAAGCTAGGAATCGCCCTGCGGCGGCCAAAAAAGCGCGCCGTAATGAGCAAACGCGCCTGGTATTGGCTTCTGCTCGCTCCGTTTATTGCCGAGTTGTGGCCACCACTCTACAACCGGATGGATCCGCAGCTCTTCGGTCTGCCCTTTTTCTATTGGTATCAGCTGCTTTGGGTGATTCTCACGTCCGTGCTGCTCACCATCGTCATTTGGCGTACGCGAGGGCCGAGCGATGTCTAGCGGCGCGATTATCTTTCTGCTGCTGGTGCTCACGGTAACGGTGCTGGGCTTCGCGGCGGCCGGCTGGGGCCGAGCAAACCTGGCGAAGTTCGACGAATGGGCGCTGGGCGGCCGCCGTTTCGGCACCGTCGTAAGCTGGTTTTTGCTGGGCGGCGATCTCTACACCGCCTATACGTTCATAGCGGTTCCGGCGCTGATCTACGGCGTTGGCGCGCTCGGCTTCTTTGCGGTGCCCTACGCGACCATTGCGTATCCGATCGTCTTCGTTTTCTTAGCCCGTTTCTATGCAATCGCACAGAAGCGCGGCTATATAACGACCGCCGACTTCGTGCGCGATCGCTACGGCGACCGCGGCCTCGAGTTCGCAGTGGCGATCACGGGCGTGCTGGCGGCGATGCCCTACATCGCCCTGCAGCTCGTCGGCATACGGACCGTGTTCGCCCAACTTGGCGGCGCTTTCGCGGCCGGTGGCGGCACGCTGGCGCTGGCCGTCTCCTTTGCGATTCTTGCCGCGTATACGTACACGAGCGGCTTGCGCGCACCGGCACTTATCGCCTTCGTCAAGGACGTGTTGATCTACGCGACCGTCATCGCCGCGATCGTTGTGATTCCCGCGAAGCTCGGCGGCTGGCAGCACATCTTTGCAGTGTCGGCGCCGGTCCTCGCCGCACGCCCGAAACCCGGCAGCGTTCTCCTGGCGCCGTCGCTCTATTTTGCCTACGCCACGATGGCGCTTGGATCGGCGCTTTCTCTGTTTCTCTATCCGCATTCGATCACGAGCCTGCTCGCCGCCAAGAGCAAGTTCGTCGTTCAGCGCAATGCTGCGCTATTGCCATCGTATTCATTGCTGCTGGGTCTGATGGCGTTGTTGGGCTTCTGCGCGATCGCCGCCGGCATCGTAACCAAGGACACCAACTCGGTGGTGCCGCTGCTGTTCGCCAAGTACTTCCCCGATTGGTTTGCCGGTGTGGCCAACGCCTCGATTGCGATCGGCGCTTTGGTACCGGCTGCGATCATGTCGATCGGCAGTGCCAATCTGTTTGCCAGCAACATCCTGCGCGAGTTCAAACCCGATCGGCCGCCGGGTGAAGCCCGCATCGCCAGGATCTTATGCGTTTTTATGTGCGCGTTCTCGCTGCTGTTCGTGATCGGCTTCCCGGTAACGTACGCCATCAACTTCCAATTGCTGGGTGGTGCGTGGATGCTGCAGATTTTCCCGGCCACGATCGTCGGGCTGTATTCGCGCTGGTTCCACCCCAAAGCGCTATTGCTCGGATGGGGCGCCGGGATGGTCGCTGCCACGTACATGATGGTTGCCGCTCACTTCGCGTCCAACTTCGCTCTGGCGATCGGGAGCGTACACCAGCTCGGCTTCATCGCTTTCTACGCCTTACTGGTCAACTTTGCGGTGAGCGCGCTGGCGACGCCGATCCTACGCGGGCAAAACGTCGCAGCAGGAAGCGACGCTACCGTGGCACAGGACTACGCATGAGCGAATCGATTCTTCCGCCGGGCTGGCCGCGCCCAAGCGGCTATAGCAATGCGGTGCTCGCCGAAGGGCGGTGGTTGGCGATCGCCGGGCAGATCGGCTGGGACCCACTCACCGCGACGCTCGCCGGTGACGACATCGTCGCACAAACGGAGCAGGCGCTG
>JBPYDW010000032.1:0-4867 GCA_051986335.1 Vulcanimicrobiaceae bacterium
GAATCGGCTGCTCGAATGCGTAGGTCGTCAGCGTAGCAAACGCAATCGAAACGAGCGCCGCGACAACCGTGTACGCGATCTGCCAGTGAAAGTCGAGGTGCGGATCGCTCCCTGTCCATCCCGGCACACGATGCCACAATAGCTCGCGAGAGATGAGCTGGCTGTAGAGGTACAGGTTGTAGGAGATCGCCCCCATGAACACGAGCAGCGGGTTAGCGATTGCGCGCCGCCACGCCGGAATGCCAACTAGCGAACCGAGCGCGATCCCCATGAAGGCCAAGCCGAAGAGCGGCCGGCGGTCGACTTGCCACACACCCGACCATTGATCGACGGTGCGAAAGTCGTACATCGCGTGCATCAGCCAAAGCGCAAAAAAGATGCCGAGAACCGCCAGCAGCGCACCGGTTGCGCGCCGGACTGCGGTCACCGACCATCGCGCGTGAAAACGCACGTACAAGTATGCGCTGAGAATACCGCAGGCGAAGATATCGAGATAACCCGGCAGGTTTTCTTCCAACAGCGCGAACGTGGTCGAGGCGCAACAGGAATGCAACGCGCTGCGCCAGGCCCAGGCGATCAGGATCATGCCCGCGGCGGTAGCCCACGGCGAGCGCTTAAAGAGCAGCCAGATAAACGGGAACAGCAGATAGAACTGCACCTCAACGCCAAGCGTCCACAGCACGCCGTTGATGGAGCCTTGGGTGTTCGCAAACCAGGTGTGGACAAAGAGCAGGTGGGTTCCGAGGTCGGCCGCAGTTCCCGCACCCCAGGTTTGCGTCTGCGCGTAGCCGACTGCATACGCTATCGCAATCGAAGCGAGATACGACGGAACGATCTTGAAGGTACGCCGGTTGGCGAAGTGTCCCCAGCTCGGCTGCGCGGTCCCGGCGGCGAGCGCGCGCACGAACGGATAGGCGATCACAAAGCCAGAGATATAGAAGAACAAGTGGACGCCGACGAATCCCGTCGCCGGGATGAACGCGTACGATGAATTGGCCGGCAGCCAGGTGATCTCCCAGACGTGATACCACAACACGAGGAGCACGGCGATGCCTCGCAGTCCGTCGAGAACGTCGAGCCTCGTCGTCATCGTGCGGCCTCCCGATTGCGCTCGGGAACTTCGGTTCGCGCTACGTCGCTGCGATCGGCTCTTCGGCGGCGGGTAGCGGCCAGCGGTAACAATAGGCGACGAGCAATCCCGCGACGGCGCCGATCAGCGGCGTACCGAGCGTGAGATCCGGATGCCAATGGTAGGAACCGGCGGCTGCGACCACAGCGAGAAAGAACGCCGTCAACATCGCGCCGGTAACCGCGGCAATCGTATACAGCAGCCAAGGCGGACGCTGTTGCCCGTAGTAGAGCGATACGCCGATGTCCATGATGATGCCGGTCGCGATCGGCGCCAAGAGCACGAGTGGAGTCAAGTCGCTCTGCAACCACATGGCGATGCCGAAAAGCCCCAGCACCAGGGTCATCGCGCCGGCCGGCACACGCCAGCGCAGAACGAGCAGAAGCAGCAAGCCGACGACGGTAATTGCTTGCAGCATAAAAGCGCTGAGCGCGCGGACGTCGGACAGGCCGCCGGTTCGTGGACGGCCGGCCACGTAGGTAAGCAACGTTCCGTCGCGGGCAAACGCCGGCCGTGCGGCGTCGAGGCCGGAGAACAGGGAAACGTTACGGGCGGCGCTGCCGTCGGCGTTGGCGACGAACACCTGTTGCGCGTTGTTCTCGTCGTTGACGTAAGCCAGATGTTTGCCGTCGGGCGACCACGCCGCCTCATCGCCCTCTGCGATAACCTGTTTTGCGTTGCTTCCGTCGGCCGCACCGACGACGATGCCGCCGTCGCGCGTAAACGCCAACGCGCCATTCGGTGCGATCGCCGGCGCACTGCCGCCCGCGGTTGCGGTCAGCCAGGTCGACAGACCACCGGAGAGCGGGACCGACGCAAGTTCGGGAGTCGTTCCGTTGCGCGACGCATAGACGACGTGGGCGCTGTCCGGCGTCCACGCCGGATTCTGCACGGTGGTGGCGCCATTGACGAGCGTCTTCGTAACGCGCGTCTGCGGCGAAACGACAGCGATGGTGAACGTTCCCGACGTGCCGGCCGGCTGCGAGGAATAGGCGATCCACTTTCCATCAGGTGACCAGGCTGGCTGCGTGTCGTGGCGGCCGCTATTGGTGATCTGCACCGGATGACTGCCGTCGGCGTGCGCGACGAACAGGTCGCTGGCCGGAGAGTTCGCGCGATCGACCCGGTAGACGATGCGCGTTCCGTCAGGTGATGCCGATGCACCGAAGGCATCGCCTCCGGTCGTCAACCGCCTTTGGCTGCCGCCGCGCGGGTCGATGCGCACGATGGAGCCGATCGGCGTGTCGCTTCCACGGGCGATCGCATTGAAGACGCCGTCGTCGGCCAGCGGCTGCACGTACTGGGTGAAGAATCCGACTAAGAAGAGATAGGCGAAAACCGCCAGCACCGCCGGGCCGACCTGGCGCCAGCCGCCGGTTTGCGGCCCATATTGGTGCGCGATGGAGCGCAGCGGCCCCGAGAAGATCAGCGCCGCGGAGAAGGCCAAGAACAAGTGCGACGGACTGACCAGCGATTGCAGGTCGACTTCGATGCCGAAGATCGTGTGCCACACCAAATCGAACAGCCCGCCGATGATGAACAGCGCCACGCCGATCGCTGCCGTCCAGTACCCAAACGGCAACGCGAATCGCGCGGGATAGCCGAGTCGCAGCCCGCGAATGCCGGCGACCAGCAGGACGATGCCGGTCACTGCCGTCGCGCCGTAGAGCATCGCGTGCCAGGGCGTGAGGAAACTCTGATCGACTTGGCCATGCGAATGCGCCCACCCATCCTGGGCGACGCCGGCAGCTTGCAAGACCGCCAGGATGCCCATGAGCCAGTCGAAAGCCGGAGTGGAAGAAATCCGCGCAGCGTTCAAAGCGATGCCTCCTAGAGCGGTACGAGCCAGTGCTTGCCGCTTTCGACGCCAAATCCCGCTTGCGATCACGGCCGAAAACGCCGTTGACGGCCCGCAGGCGCCTTGGTATACTGCCGAGGTTCGGGCGCACCCCGGCCGCCGCATGCCCTTTCCAGGGGCTCCGGCAAGATACGACATGGCAGGTGCGGCCCGTTTTGCTGCGTCTCGAGGATATTAGTGCCGACTATCAATCAATTGGTTCGCAAGGGCCGCGAAAAGTCCGAAAAAAAGGTGAAAACGCCGGCGTTCCGGGTCATTCTGACCGGTCCAAAGCCGGGTCACCCGGACCTCCCCTCGCGCACCTTTGATGTGGCGGGCAACCCGCAACGACGTGGCGTCTGCACGCAAGTCAAAACCGTGACGCCCAAGAAGCCGAACTCCGCCCTGCGCAAAGTGGCCCGCGTCCGTCTGACCAACGGCGAAGAAGTCACCGCCTACATCCCCGGAATCGGGCATAACCTGCAGGAGCACTCGGTGGTGCTGGTGCGCGGCGGACGCGTCAAGGATCTTCCGGGCGTGCGCTACCACATCGTCCGCGGAACCCTCGACACCGCCGGTACCGCGAACCGCAAGCAAGGCCGGTCGAAGTACGGCGCCAAGCGCGGCGTTAAGAAATAAGCTCGCGATTAAAAAGGAAAGTACAAAAGAGTGCCACGTAAAGGTCCGGCGACAAAGCGGCAGATACTGCCCGACGGAAGATACAACTCGAAGATCCTCGCACGTTTCATCAACAAGGTGATGCTGCGGGGCAAGAAGTCCGTTGCCGAAAACGTGACCTACGGTGCGCTGAACATCGTGGCCGACAAGACCGGTCGCGATGCCTATGAAGTTTTCCAGCAGGCGCTCTCCAATGCGATGCCGCTGGTTGAAGTGCGGCCCCGGCGGGTCGGCGGTGCGACGTATCAGGTGCCGATGGAGGTTCGTCCCGATCGCCGGCAAGCGATGGCGATGCGCTGGCTGATCGGTTTCGCTCGTACGCGCCCCGGTAAGTCGATGGAAGAGAAACTCGCCTACGAGCTGATGGATGCCGCTAACAATACCGGTGCGACCATCAAGAAGCGCGAGGATACGCACAAGATGGCCGAGGCCAACAAAGCTTTCGCGCACTATCGCTGGTAAGATCAGCTTACCAGCCGCTATACAGCGCTAGGGCTCGGCCCGCGCCGCAACTCAAGCAGAAGAAATGGCAACCAGAGAATTTCCGCTCGAGCGGACCAGAAACATCGGCATAGCTGCGCACATCGATGCGGGGAAGACGACCTGCACCGAGCGGATTCTCTTTTACACCGGCCGCGTGCACAAGATCGGCGAAGTCCACGATGGCGCCGCGACGATGGACTGGATGGTGCAAGAGCAGGAGCGCGGCATTACGATAACGTCGGCCGCGACCGCCACCACCTGGCGTGACACCCGCATCAACATCATCGACACGCCCGGCCACGTCGACTTCACGGTCGAGGTCGAGCGCTCGTTGCGCGTGCTCGACGGGCTGGTTGCACTCTTCGACTCGGTAGCCGCGGTCCAGCCGCAATCGGAAACCGTTTGGCGCCAGGCCAACAAGTACCGCGTGCCGCGCATCGTGTTCGTCAACAAGATGGACCGCATGGGCGCGGACTTCTTTAACGTGGTCGACAAGATTCGCGAGCGCTTAGGCGCCCGCGCCGTTCCGGTACAAGTGCCGATCGGTGCCGAAGATAACTTCCAAGGCGTCGTCGACCTCTTCAGCATGAAGAAGATCGTCTACACCGATGATCTCGGCTCGACGATGAAAGAAGAGGACGTCGAAGGCGAGCTCAAGGACGTCGCCATGCACTGGCGGCAGCAACTCGTCGAAGCGATCGCCGAGCAAGACGACGAGCTGCTCGAGATGTTCTTCGAAG
>JBPYDW010000033.1:0-9028 GCA_051986335.1 Vulcanimicrobiaceae bacterium
TCGCCCAACCCGGTCGCTCCGGAATATCCCGACTCGGCGCGCGAGTTGGGTTTGGGCGACGTGACGGTTGAGGTCGAGGTGACGGTCGGACCGACCGGAACGCTCGAAGCAGCTTCGATCCAGCGTAGCGGAGGCAACGTCGCCATCGATCAAGCGGCGCTGCGGGCCGCGCGGGAGTCGACATACACTCCAAAGATCGTCAACTGCCAGCCGACCAGCGGAACCTACCTGTTCCGCGCCGACTTCACGTCCAACTCATAACCAACCTAACGCCGGGCGAAGCGTAGGACGGGCGCACCAGGAGGGGGCGCCCGTTGTCATTTGCAAGCGAAGTAACGTGCCACAGGTCTGCCGATGACTCCCGAACGAACGCGACGCATCCTCTATATCGCCATCGCGCTCTCGTTGCTGTTGCACTTCATCTTCGCGCTGGTGGCGCGCTGGCCGCAGCCGCCCGGGGAGCAGGTTGCCGAGAAGATCTCGCACGTGCATATCGTTCGCATCCGCCACATCGTGCCCACGCCTCCGCCGCCGGTCTTCACGCCGCATCCTCCGGCGGCGATCGTGAGGCACGGCCGGGTCAACTTGCCGGTCGTCTCCCATGCAAACACCGGTCCCGCAGCCACGGCGCAGGCAGTTCAAACGCCGCCGCCCACGCCCAAGCCGCTGGCTAGCGGAGAGAACTGCGTGACGCGCAATGCGCCGGCGGCAAAGGCCACCGCACCGCCGCCACCGGATATCGCTCCCGACGTACGCTCACAAGGAGTCAGTGGAACGACCAGCGTCCTCGTGCAGTTGGACGCTCGCGGTAACGTCGTAAATGCCAGCGTCACCACCTCGAGCGGCAGCGAGTCTCTCGACGCTGCGGCGCTCGCCATGGCGCGTAACACGACCTACACGCCGGCAATTGAAAACTGTAAGGCAGTTGCCTCAAACTACACCTTTACCGCACGGTGGCTAGCGTGGTGAGCGGGAGGGAATAGCCGCCGGAGCGTAACCGAAGGCCCGTGACGCTCGTCCAAGCGATCGTGCTCGCCGTTCTTCAAGGATTCAGCGAGCTATTCCCGATTTCGAGTCTCGGCCACACGATTCTCATTCCGGCGCTCCTTCGCTGGAACAACATCGACCGTGCCGATCCATCGTTCCTTGCCTTCGTCGTCGTCTTGCACTTGGGAACGGCGCTGGCGCTCATCGTCTTTTTCTGGCGTGACTGGATCGCCATCGTTCGCGCCCTGTTCGCAAGCGCGATCCGTGGTGCCATCTCGGATCCTACCGAAAAGTTGGCCTGGCTGTTAGTCGTCGGGACCGTGCCGGTGGGCATCCTCGGCCTGATCTTCAAAGATCCGGTGCGCCGCCTCTTCGGAAGCGTCGAACCCGCCGCGATCTTCCTGATGATAAACGGCTTGATCATGTTCGCAGGTGAGGCGCTGCGCCGCCGCCAGCACGAGAGCAGAGGTCGCGCCTATAAGCCCATCGAGGCGCTGACCTTCCCGCAGAGCATCTTCGTCGGTTTTGGACAGGCGCTGGCCCTTTTGCCCGGCATCTCCCGCTCGGGAGCATCCATGGTGGCGAGCCTCATCTGCGATCTCGACAACGAACAAGCCGCGCGATATTCGTTCTTGCTGGCGACGCCGGTGATATTGGCGGCTTCGCTGCTCGAGATTCCGGATCTGTGGAAGCCGGGCGCTCACGTGGGTCCGGCGCTGGGGATTCTCGGCGCGATCTTGGCCGGCGTCACCGCCTATCTTTCCGTCGCTTTCCTCACGCGCTACTTCAAGACGAATGATTTGCGCCCGTTCGGCTGGTATTGTTTGCTCTTCGGCGCATTTTGTTTCTCGCTCGCCCGGTTTGGAGAATTGCATTGAAAGTTCTCGCGATCGTCCTGGCCGTCGTGTTCATCGTCCTCTGCATCCTGACGGCGACCGGAGCCATGAGTTTTGCACCGGCGCTCGGCGTCGACGGAACGCATCACACCAAGCACGCCGTGCTCTACGCGGTGCTTGCGTTGCTAAGCCTGGTTTGGTTTAGGTTCGCCAGCGCGCCGCGACGGTAGGCCGGCGCGAACGCCCTCTGGAAGGCAGGCGGCGTGCCTAAGCCTTCTCATGTTGCTGCCGACGGCAGCCTTTCGATGGTCGACGTTTCGGCTAAGGCGCCGACGCGCCGCACCGCGCGCGCCCGTGCGCGAGTGCGCATGAGCGCGGCAGCCCGCGAGGCGTTGCGCAATGCCGTTCTGCCCAAGGGCGATGCGTTGGTAGCCGCCCACGTCGCCGGCGTTATGGCCGCTAAACGCACTTCCGAGCTTATCCCGCTCGCGCACCCGCTGCCGCTCGAGCACGCCGACGTCCGTTTCGAATGGACGCGCGACGGTCTGTCGATCGAAGCCAGCGCAACCACCAACGCGCGAACCGGTGTAGAGATGGAGGCAATGGTTGCTGCAGCGCTCGCCGCCCTAACCATCTACGACATGGCGAAAGCGCTCGACAAAGGTATCGTCATTGAGGAGGTGCGCTTGCTCGAGAAGAGCGGCGGAAAGAGCGGCTCGTGGTCTGCCGCTCCGGAAGTCGGCAGTGAGTAAGTTTCGCGCCGCGGCTATCGTCCTCTCCGATCGCGCGGCCGCAGGAGTGCGCGCCGATACCTGCATTCCGATCATCAAAGAGCGGCTCGGAGCTGCATACGAGATGGTTCGCGAGCGCGTGCTGCCCGACGATGCCGGAGCGCTGCAAGCCGAACTCATCGATCTGTGCGACAGTGCCACCGCAGACCTCATCGTCACGAGCGGCGGCACCGGACTCTCGCCGCGCGATCGCACGCCGCAGGCGACCGCGGCGATTCTCGACTACGAAGTACCCGGCATCGCCGAAGCGATTCGCGCGGCTTCGCTGCGGATCGTCAAGACCGCGATGCTATCGCGCGCAACCGCCGGCGTGCGCAACCGGACGCTGATCGTAAACCTTCCCGGTAACCCGAAGGCCGTCGGCGAGGCGATGGACGTCGTGTTGCCGGTGCTGCCGCACGCGCTCGAACTACTCGCCGACCGTTTGGGCGAAGGGTAGGCCTAAGCTCTATGGACTACGTGGCGGCGCAGGCGTACTTGCAGGGAACCATCAACGAGGGCGTATCGCGGCACAGTCCGCATCGTCTCGAGCGGATGCGCATGCTGTTGCGCGAGCTTGGCGATCCGCAGGATAGTTATCCGACCCTGCACGTCGGCGGCACGAGCGGTAAGGGCTCCACTGCCACGATGCTCGCCTCGATCTTGCAGGCTTCGGGGAAGCGCACCGGCCTGCACACCAAGCCGCATCTGCGTTCGATGACCGAGCGCGCACGCATCGATGGTCGCGATATCGCCGAGCAGCGTTTTGCCGAGCTGCTCGATGAAATGATGCCGGCAATTCGCCGCACCGAACTCGAGCACGGTCTGCCGTCGTACTACGAAACGTTGCTGGCGCTGGCATTCCTGTACTTCCAGCGCGAGCAGGTCGACGCGGCGGTGATCGAGGTCGGTCTGGGCGGAACGCTCGACGGCACCAACGTGATCGTGCCGCAGGTCAGCGTTATCACGACGATCGGACTCGATCACACCGACGTACTTGGGAACACGCTGGAGGAGATCGCCGCCGACAAGGCGGGGATCGCAAAGCCGGGCGTTCCGCTCGTTTCCGCCGTTGCCGATGCGGCGCCGCGCCGCGTGATCGAGGAGCGATGCGCCCTGGTTGGAGCGCCTTTCATCTCGGTGCTCGATACGACGCGGATCGAGCTGCAGTCGCTGGAAGGCTTCGTTCAGTCCTGCACGGTCGAAACGCCCGAGGCCAATTACGACGTCCGCCTTCCCTTGCTCGGCGGATTTCAACGCGGCAATGCTGCGACCGCCATTCGCGCTACCGAGCAGCTTTCGGGCAGCTTACGCCCCACGACCGAAGCGATCGAACGTGGTCTGGCATCGGCGGTGTTGCCGGGGCGCATGGAATTCTTTCCAGGTCATCCGGGAGTCGTTTTCGATATCGCGCACAACCCCGAAAAAGCGACCAGTTTGGTCAGTGCGCTGCGCGAGCTTTTTCCCGAGCGGCGATTCCATTTTGTGGTCGCCGTTGGCCAATCCAAAGACGCGCACGAGATCCTGCGCGCGCTGGGCGGCGTCGCCGGTTCGTTCATTTTCACTAGCTTCAATGTTGCCGGACGCTCGGCGAACAAGCCGCAGCGGCTGGCGAGCATCGCCGAGAGCGCGGGTGCGTGGGCCCGGACGATCGGCGATCCGATCGAGGCGCTCACCGTCGCGCGACGTGGCGCGCCGGCCGGCGATATCGTGGTCGTAACCGGCTCCACGTTTGTGGTGGCCGAGTTGCGCGAGTGGTGGTTTGAAAACGTCGTTTCACAAGCCGTCGTCGGCTAGTCGCGGCGGCCTGGACGTTCGCGGCACATTTCTGCCGTGGGGCGCGCGCACGTACGTCATGGGTATCGTCAACGTCACGCCCGACTCGTTTTCCGGCGATGGCCATACCGATGCGCTCAGCGCGCTAGCGCGGGCGCTGGAACAGCTGGACGAGGGATGCGATATCGTCGACATCGGCGGAGAGTCGACGCGCCCGGGACACGTGCCCGTCGATGAAGCGACCGAGTTGGCGCGCGTCCTGCCGGTCGTCCGCGCGCTGCGCGAGCGGAGGCCCGATGCGCCGATCTCGATCGATTCATTCAAGCCGGCCGTGGTAGATGCCGCGTGCGAGGCCGGCGCCGACCTCATCAACTGCGTGTGGGGATTGCCCGACGCGATCCTCGATATCGCATTGCAACGCAATCTGCCGGTGGTGATCATGCACAACCAGCGTGAGCCGGTCTACGCCGGCGACGTCGTTGAAGAGGTCCTAACATTTCTGAGCGCTGCAGCCGATCGCGCCGTCAAACGCGGTCTCTCACCCGCCAACGTTATCATCGATCCGGGAATCGGCTTCGGTAAGACGGCGGAGCACAATCTTGCGCTGCTCGGAAGTCTGCGGCGGTTGACCGCGCTTGGATATCCGACGCTGCTCGGCGCTTCACGAAAATCGTTTATCGGTAAGCTGACCGGTCGCGATCCCCAGGATCGGGTTTTTGGAACGGCTGCGGCGACGGCGCTCGCAATTGCCGCCGGCGTGGATATCGTCCGCGTTCACGACGTGCGCCCGGCGCGCGACGCCGTTACGGTCTCCGATGCCATCGTACGAGATTGGAGACCGGCCGGATGGATCGAATAACGTTGCGCAACGTCCGGGCGTACGGACGTCACGGCGTGAATCCTGGAGAACGCGACGTGGAGCAGGCTTTCGACGTCGATGCTACGCTCGATATCGACTTGCGCGATGCCCAGCGCACCGACGAACTTGCGGATACGCTCGACTACGCTCAACTGCGCCAGACGATCGCGGCAACCGTTGCATCGACGTCCTGGCAGCTGCTCGAACGCTTGGCCGGCGAGATCGTCGATGCGATCTTCAAAGATGCGCGCGTTGCGCGCGCCGAGGTGACCGTCTCGAAGCCCGGCGTTCCCGACGGAGCCACGGCGAGCGTGACGTTGATTCGTACGAATCCGTTTCACCGCTCCGCACAGTGACGCATCGCGCGTATCTGGGAATCGGCTCCAACCTCGGCGATCGGGTGGCTAACGTACGCGGCGGCGTCGCGGCGCTCGCGCGGGTCGGCGCGGTGCAGTGCGTGTCGTCGCTGTATCGGACCAAGCCGTGGGGCGTGCGCGATCAGCCCGACTACGTCAACGCGGTCGTCGCGTTGCAGACCAAACTCGAACCCGAAGCCTTGCTCGTCGCACTCAAGCAACTCGAAACCGACCTCGGCCGCATACCGTCACCACGCTGGGGACCGCGGGTGATCGACTTCGACATCCTTACCTACGACGACGTGTCCCTCTCTGGCGAGGGATTGACGATTCCGCATCCGCGCATGCTGCGTCGCGCGTTCGTCCTCGTTCCGCTGTGCGAAATCGATCCGCTGTATGAGGCTGCGCGCGACGCGCTCGGGAGCGACGAACGGGGCACCGTCACCGCGATCGAGCGTGCATCGGAATAAGGGCGTTCGGGCGGCCGTGCCGAAACACAAGCGCTCATGTCCGACGTGCATCCCGAACCCGAAGGCATAGCCTCCCGGGTCAGACGCCTGGCCGAGCTTCTGGCTGAAAACGACTTACTGCGCATTCGCATCGAACGCGACGGCGAGTACGTCGAAGTTGGCCGGCCGCACGCGCGAGCAATTGTGCCGGTTCCGGTGCGCGTGGAAGCCCAACCCGCCGCGCCGTCGGCAACCGACGTCATCACCTCGGACCTGGTGGGAATTTTTCGTCTCGGCCGTCCGGCACCGAGCGAAGGCGAGCGCATCGAGAGCGATCGCGAGCTGGCCTACGTTGAGGCGCTCGGCATTCGCAACCCGATACGGTCGAACGGTGCGGGTCGCATCGTGGCCATTCGCGTGCGCGACGGCGACGCCGTCGAATACGGGCAAACGTTATTCGAAGTGGCGCGCGGGTGAGCATGTTCCGCAAGGTACTCATCGCCAATCGCGGCGAGATTGCACTTCGTATCAACCGCGCCTGTCAAGAACTGGGAATCCGCACGGTGGCGATCTATTCCGAGGCCGATCGCGAGTCGTTGCACGTGCGGCAAGCCGATGAGGCGTTCTGCGTTGGGCCGGGGCCGGCGCAGCGTTCGTACCTGAACATTCCCAACATCATCTCGACCGCACTCGTCACCGGCGCAGAAGCGATCCATCCAGGCTACGGGTTTCTCGCCGAGAACGCACGTTTTGCGACGATATGCGCCGATCACGGATTGACGTTCATCGGGCCTTCGCCCGACGTCATCGCGGCGATGGGCGACAAGGCGACGGCGAAGCGGGTGATGCGCGAAGCCGGTGTAGCAACGACGCCGGGAACGGATATCTTGAGGAGCGCCGACGAGGCGCGAAAAGCTGCGAGCAAGATCGGCTATCCCGTGCTGTTGAAGGCAACGGCCGGCGGCGGCGGCAAGGGGATGCGGGTCGTCGAGCGGCCGGAGGATTTGGAGCGTGCCTACGCGGGCGCAACCCTCGAGGCCGAGGCATCCTTTAAAGACGGCCGCATGTACATGGAAAAGCTCATCCGCAATCCGCGTCACATCGAAGTCCAAGTTCTCGGCGACAACGCCGGCCACATCGTCCATTTAGGTGAGCGCGATTGCTCGGTGCAGAAACCGTCGCATCAGAAACTCATCGAGGAAGCGCCGGCGCCCGAGCTTAGTAACGATCTGCGCGACAGGCTCCATACGATGGCCGTGCGCGCCTGCAAGCACGTCGGGTACACGAACGCGGGCACGCTTGAGTTTCTGGTTAGCGGAAACGACGTCTACTTCATGGAGATGAACACGCGCATTCAAGTTGAACATCCGGTAACCGAGATGGTGTACAACATCGATCTCGTCAAGGAGCAAGTGCGCATCTCTGCCGGCGAGGAGCTGGGCTACCGCCAGAGCGATCTGGTGCGGCGCGGACACGCGATCGAATGCCGTATCAACGCCGAGGATTCGAACAACAATTTTGCGCCGCAAGCGGGCTCGCTCTCGAATGTCGTTTTCCCGGGAGGACCGGGCATTCGGGTCGACACCAGCGTCACGTCTGCCGCGGTGGTGCCGCCATATTACGACTCGATGATCGCCAAAGTGGTAGCCTATGGCGACACCCGCGATGCGGCAATCGCCCGCATGGAGCGAGCGCTGCGCGAAACCGTCATCGACGGCGTGAACACGACGATCGGGGCATGCTTGGAGATACTAGCAGCGCCGGAGTTTCGCTCGGGGCAGTACACCATCGGCTTTCTTCCCAGCCTGCTCGAAGCGAAGGCCGCCGTATAATGGCGAACCGTCGTCACGCCCGGGAGCAGGCGCTGGCAGCTCTGTATGCGGTCGACGTGGGCAGCCGCGATCCGGCGGACGCGGTGTCCGAGATCGTTGGAGAGAACGCGCCGAGCGAACACCGCGGCTTCGTGCGCGACCTCGTCTTGGGGACGATCGAGCACCAGGCCGACGTCGATGCGGCCATCGGTCCCAACCTTGAAGGATGGTCCCTCGAACGTTTGCCGGCGCTCGACCGTTTGATAATGCGTATGGGAGCCTTCGAACTGCAGTTCTGTCCTCAGACCCCACAACCGGTGGTCATCAACGAGGCGGTGGAATTAGCCAATAAGTTTTCTACCGAAGACTCGGGCCGGTACGTCAACGGCGTCTTGAGCGCGATCGGGCGGATGCATGCCAAGACCTAAGCCGCGCACGCCGCGCTGGATGCAGTGGGTGCGAAGCCTCGCGGTCGCTTTCTTCCTGCTGGCACTCTTTGTTGCCGGTACCGTTGCTGGTATCGTCGCCAAGTACTCTCAGGACTTGCCCGATATTAGCCGCATGGCCGATTATCAGCCAGCGCGTTCCACGCGGATCTTTGCCGCCGATGGAACGTTGCTGGCTACCGTTTATCGCGAGAACCGCACCTGGGTGCCGATCTCGCAGATTCCCGATGTCGTCAAAGATGCGGTAATTGCCAACGAAGACCACAACTTCTACGAACATCACGGTGTCGACTTTGGCGGCATCGTGCGCGCCGCGATCGCCGATCTCACGCATAAGACCGTCGAACAAGGCGCCTCGACGATCACCCAGCAGCTCGCGCGCAAGCTGTTTCTCAACGATCAGGTCTCGATAACGCGCAAGATTCAGGAGGCGTTGCTGGCGATCGAGATCGAGCGCTACTATACCAAAGACGAGATACTCGAACGCTATCTTAACTTGGTTTATTTGGGTTCGGGCGCCTACGGCGTGGATGCCGCCTCGCATACGTATTTTGGCCGCAGCGTGCGCACGATCTCGCTTGGGCAAGCCGCCATGCTCGCCGGAATAATTGCCGCCCCCTCCGACTACTCGCCGTACGTAAACCTCGCCCTGGCGAAGGATCGCGAGAATCACGTTCTCGACCGCATGGTTGAAGAGGGCTACGTCACGCGCGCCCAAGCCGATGAAGCCGCGGCCGC
>JBPYDW010000034.1:0-2830 GCA_051986335.1 Vulcanimicrobiaceae bacterium
CCACCAGCAGCTCGGCGATACGGCTCGTCTTCTCTTCGGCGACGGATGCCATCACGAGTTGGCTGTTGACCAAGATGAGCAAGTAGAGAATTACCAACAGCGCGTAGCCGACGCCGTAGGCTGCCTCTGCAGCCGCGTCGTTGGCAAACTTGGAGGAGACGCCGGTGACCGTGTACGGAACTTGGAGCAGCTGGTGAATGCGCGTGCGCGGGATCGCCGTGCCGAGCGAAACGTTGAGCGACGTCAAGTCATCGGCAACGTTTTCGGCCAATCGGCGTTTGGGGTTATTCGAGTAGACGGTGAAGCGCAGGCCGCCGGCCGGATTGCGGGCCAGCGTCACCCAGGCCGACGCCCGCGCATCCCGGATATCCGCCACCTTGGGCGCCGCCGTGGTCGATGGTGTGGCGACGACGGTGAAATCGCCGGCAAGCAACGGTTTTGCTCGGGCGACGAGCTGTGGGTCTCCGGCCAGAACGATGCGCGCGTTCGCGCCGAATGCGTTCTGCGTCAGCAGCGCGGGAAGTCGCTCAACCGCAAGTATGCCGAGAATACCAACTACCAAGCCGAGTTGGAATGGCCGCGACTTGATCCGGCGCATGAACTCGGTCGAGAAGACCACGATGAAATCGTTGATCATGATCCCGCTTCGATCGTACGGATGTAGATGTCTTGCAGCGACGGCTCCAGCGCTTCAAAACTGGTGATCGAGTCGGCGTCGACGAGCGAACGCAGGATGCCGGGCAACTGTGTTTGCGCCGGAACTTCGTAGTCCACCGACCCGTTGACGCCGGTCAGGAAGCGCGCGCCGCTTATGCCGTTGAGAATGCCGCGCACCTTCTCGCTTCCGGGCGTAACCCGCAGCAGACGCGTCGGCCAATCGGCGCGCAGCTCGGCGAGCGTCCCCATCGCCCGGTTTTCCCCGGCGGTGATGATGCAAAAGCGATCGCACAGCGCTTCGAGTTGCCACATCTGATGCGACGACAACACCAGCGTCGAGCCCTTGGCCTTGAGCGTGTTCAGGATGTCGAGAAGCGCATCTGCGTTCACCGGGTCCAAGCCGGTGAAGGGCTCGTCGAGAATCAGCAGCTCGGGCTGGTGAACCGCCGCACAGGCGACCTGCACCTTTTGTTGGTTGCCTTTGGAAAGTTCGGCGCAGGGACGGTTTGCGTATTCGCCGATGCCGAGCCGTTCGATCCAATCCGCAGTGCGCCGCGTAACTTCGGGTTCGACCAGACCGTGCAGCCGTCCGAAAAACGCGATCTGATCGCGCACCTTCATTTTGCCGTACAGACCGCGCTCTTCGGGTAAGTATCCGAAGCGGCGACGGCTGGAATCATCGACGCGCCGGCCGTTCCAGGTTACCTGCCCGCTGTCTGGGGTGAGAATTCCGAGGATCATGCGCATCGCCGTGGTCTTGCCGGCGCCGTTTGGCCCGAGTAATCCAAACGTCGTGCCGGACGGAATCTCAAATGAGATGCTGCGCACGGCGCAGACCCTTCCAAACTCTTTGTGCAGGCGATCGGCGACGAGCATGCTATCCCAGCGTACCGACCGTGGCGGCGCGAGTTTCACGGTCGAGCAGCAGCATCGCCAATGCAGCCGCGGCAAAACCTACGTAGTAGGAGAGGTCGCCGAGGGCCGGATACGCCCGGGCAAACGGACCGGTGAAGAGGGGCTGATTCCAGAACGGAGCCGAGGCCAGCAGCCCCACGATCCAGGCGATAGCGCCAACGCGCCAGACAGGCACGCGCTGGGTATCGCCGCCGTTCTTGCGCGCGAGCCAATCGACGAGCACCACCGCTGCCCACGGCGACGCCCAGTACGAGAGCAGTAACAGGAACTCGCTGTATGCGCCGGCGGTCGCCTTGGGATGTCCGCCACCGGTTGCCAGTAGCGCCCCGAGCACGCCCACCGCGAGCGCAACGGACCAGCGCGGAAGGCGAACGCCCAAAGCGACGAGTGCCGCCAGCGCGCCCGAATAGAGGTTCATGCAGTTGGCCGTCAGGGTTCCCAAGACAACCGTAACGAGAACGAGCTTCGCCAGTATGCCCGAACCGAGTAGCGTCGCGATCGCATCCGTCGGTACGCCGGCCGAAAGATCGCCGTGGGTTGCAGCTACCGTAGCCGCGCCCAGAAGCTCGAGCGCGATGCAGGGAAGCGCACAACCGAAAAACGACCACCACCACACCCTACGCGGATCGCTGTTGCTTGGAAGATAGCGCGAATAGTCGCTGGCGCAGGGAACCCATCCGGTTGCGTACGAGAACGCCAGCGCCGATGCGAAGATGAAACCGGCCAGCGCGCCGCCCCCGGCCAGCGGTGCCGCCGGATTGAATGCGGCGTTCGGGTTCAGCCGAGCCAGCGTCGGAATTGCGAGCAGCACGAAACCTGCGGCCAACAATACAACGCTCGCCTTCTCAAACGCGTGGATGAGGTTGTGTCCGTACACGGCGAGCGCCGTTTGCAGCAACAACATCACCGTCAGCGCGCCAAAATACGGAATCCCGCTGATCGACTGCAGCGCGTACGCCCCGAATACCGTGTTGATTGCGAACCAGCCGACGCCGGCGATGAAGCTCAGCGTCGCCGGCGCGACGTTGCCGTAGAGTCCGAACGCCAAGCGCGACGCAACCATCTGCGGGACGCCATAGCGCGGACCGAACAGCGAGAGGATGCCAAGCAGCGAGAAGCCGACGATGTTGCCGAGCACGATTCCGGCGGCCGCGCTCTTGAAGTCGGTGCCGTACAGCGCGACGATGAAGACGCCGACCATCCACGTCGCGATCTCGCAGTTTGCCGAAAACCAAACTCCAAACAAGCCGCGCGGCGT
>JBPYDW010000035.1:0-8079 GCA_051986335.1 Vulcanimicrobiaceae bacterium
TTACGGTGTGGTTCTCATGGACGACGCTCAAGGCACCGCCGCCGCCTTGGCGCCATACCGGTATCGAGCTATCCTCGGTTCCGGTTGCGGCAACGCGGGTGGGTTGCGGCGCCTTGCGAACGGGAACCGGCGCGGCTGCTGCGACGCGTTTGGGCGCGACCGAAGCAGGTTGACGCGAGAGGTAGATGACGTTGTGCTCGACGACCATCTTGGGTCGCTGTGCGGCTGCGGCGGTGATGCGCGCGTGCTGTTCGGTGGAACGGCGCTCGACGACCAGGCTGCTGCCGTCGTAGTGCACCACAAGCGGGTCGATTTTGCTGGCAAACCCCGCGGCGGCATAATAATGAACGCTGACCGCGATGGCGGCCACGCCACAGGCTGCTGCCAACGCCGCGCGATACCAGCGCGGACGGGTAGCGATGCGCTGGTGCAGCGCGCGCAGGATGTCGGGCTCCCAGGTTTCGCCGTCACGGGCTTGCGCGACGCAGGCCATCGTGCGTTCGATCTCACGCTCGCCGCCGTTCGCAGTCAAACACTCGGCACATGTGGCGACGTGCCGCCGATAGGACTCGCGTTGGGTATCGGTCGCCTCGCCGAGCGCGATGGCGCCGGCGGCAACTTCCGCTTCGCGACACGAAAGTGGGGTCAACTAATCCTCCGTCATTACCGTGCGCAACATGCGCATCGCGCGACAAACGCGCTGACGAACTGCATCCGCCGTCGTGCCTAGAATCGCGGCCGCTTCTTGCGACGAATAGCCGGCATAGCTGGTAAGCATGATCGCCGACGCTTGATCGCCGGGCAACCGGCGTATTGCCGCTTGCAGGTCCACCGCAGCTGCGCTGCGCTCGTCGATGCGCCAGCCACGGACGTCATGATCCCGGTCGAGCGGAATCATGCGAACGATCTTCTTGCGGCGCAGGTGCGATATGGCATTGTTCGTTGCAGTCTTGTACAGCCAACCCGCGGTGAGCGGTCGCTCCGGGTCGCTGCTCAGGGTGCGGTAGGCAGCCAAGAACACGTCTTGGGTGATATCCAAGGCCACGTCGGCATCGCCCACCATGCGGCGGACGTAGCGAGCTACGCGAGTCTGATACTCCCGCACGAGAGTATCCACGCGCGCCTGGGCCAATGACCCTCCGGCGGCCTTGAGGTAGACCTGTTCCATGTGGTCCGCTCCCCTCTTTGGGACGTAACGGTCCCGTTCGGCGGGCTGTGACCGCTATCCGCCGATTTCCGAAAGGGCTCGCATGCGCGACGCCGGCTCGCCCAAACGCAGGTGGTGCCGCTCGGGCTTGATCAGCATCGAACGCTGCATGATGCCGGCCAGCTCGTCTTCTCCGGCCCCGGAGCGCAACGGCCCGCGCAGATCGACGTGGAAGTCGCCGAACAGGCACAGGCGCAAACGCCCGTCGGCGGTGAGGCGCACGCGATTGCAGCGCTCGCAATAGTCGTGCGAGAGCGGGCTGATAACGCCGATCGAGCCAAGCGCCAGCGGATAGGCGAAGTAGCGCGCCGGACCGTTGCCGGCCGGCCCGTCCACCGGTGCCAAGTCACCAATGGCGCGCAACCGCTCGAGCAGTTCGCCGGCCGATACGTACGCTTCGCGCTGAGCTTCCGCATATTCAACCACCGGCATGGCTTCGATGAAGCGCACGTGCACGGGACGGCGGCGCGTCAAGCCGGCGAAGGCTTCGAGCTCGTCGTCGTTGCGGCCACGCATCGCAACGCAGTTGATCTTTATCGGCGCCAGACCCGCCGCGATCGCGGCGTCGATGCCGGCCAGCACCTTGTCGAGACCCGGCCGGCGCGCGATGCTTTCAAATCGCTCGCTGCGCAACGTGTCGAGCGACACGTTGACGCGCCGCAGGCCGGCGCGCGCCAGCGCTTCGACTTGTTCTTCCAGCAATAAACCGTTGGTGGAGAGCGAGATATCTTCGATGCCCGGAATCTGGGCGATAGCGCCGACCAGACGATGCAGGTCGCGGCGCAGCAACGGCTCGCCGCCGGTGAGGCGAACGGCGCGAACGCCGACCGACGCCGCCGCACGCACCACGACCGCGATCTCTTCATAGGAGAGAATTTCGTCACGGCGCAGCCAGGGCAGACCGCCTTCGGGCATGCAGTAGACGCACCGCAGGTTGCACTTGTCGGTCACCGAGACGCGCAAGTAGTGAATCGGACGCGAAAACGCGTCGATCAGATCGATCTTCATCGATCCTGCGCGAAGAACGCGTCGCTCAGGTCGGGATTGAACGAATAGTGATCGAGGGTCGACGAAAGGTCAGCTTTATACATCCCTTGCTCCACGTGCCCGGTCTGGCGGACGACCACATAGTGGCCATCGACGTTCCCGTAGACTTGCTGCATCTCGGCGTAGCCGCTGCCGTCATTATATGCCCAATGCATCGAGGTTGTCCCTGCGGTGGCGTCGTCGACGCCGACGTCGATGTGGTCGATGCGGCTATGCTTGCGCGGTATTAGGCGGAACGTCGTGGTCGTGCCGTCATCGGCGACTTTGGAGACATCGTAGACGGCGTTCCAATCGGCCGGGCCCTCGATGCGCGGATAGATCTTGCTGAACTGCGCGGCGATCATCGGAACGCCGCTGGTAAAGACGACCTTGTTGAGACTCGGGTCCTTATGATAGTAGGTGCCATCGAGCGACGGGCTCAAGAACGGAAAGCTCAACATGTGCACGTCGGAATGAATGCTGGCTTGAAAGGAATGAACGCCGGGGTTGAGCGCGATCATCCGTGCGATGAGGTCGTTATTCGCCGGCGCAGCCGAACCGGGCGCAATTGCGGCGGCGGTCGCTAGCGCGGCGATGAGTGCGGTACGTGTTAATCTTTTCATCGTCAACGCAACGAGGGGCCGGCGGCAAATGGTTTCAACGCCCCGCTGATTTCCGCTCGAACGCCGGCGTCTTTCTCGGCTTCGCCTCGCTCGCGCAGCGCAGCGATCGCTTGGGGCGACCCGATGCGGCCCAGCGCCCAAGCGACGTGCCCGCGCACCAGCGGATGCGGATCTTCTTGCAGCGCTGCCGCTAGCGCCGGCACCGTCGAGCGGTCGAGCGCGTTACCAAGTGCGATTGCGGCGTTGCGCCGCAAGACGGCAGCGCCGCGCCAGCCCATCGCCGTCTCGCGATACGTTCGCACGAACGCGCCGTGACGCAAGCGCAAAAGGGACAACAAATCGGGAGCCGCCGCCTCGGGTGAGGCGGGTCCATGCGTGGGATGCACGGTAGGGCTCGCCTTCTGCGTGGGGGGACAGACGAGCTGGCAGATGTCGCATCCCCACACCCAGTCACCGATCAAGGGGCGCAACTCCAGCGGGACAGCGTCGGTGCGCTGGGTGAGATCGGAGATGCAGCGCGTTGCATCCATTGTATAGTCGCCGCGCAGTGCGCCGGTCGGGCACGCGGTCACGCAGCGAGCGCAACTACCGCAGGTCTTGCGCAGCTCTTCGTCGGCGGGGAGATCGAGCGTTGTGATGACTTCAGCGAGGAAGACAAACGAGCCGAGCTCCGGAGAGATGAGGTTGGTGTGCTTACCGATCCATCCCAGACCTGCGCGCGCGGCGAGCGCGCGTTCGGCGAGCGGTGCGGTGTCGAGGGCAATCGCGCTGACCGGTGTGCCCGCGAATTCGTCGAGCGTTCGCGCCACGGCAATCAGCATCGGCCGCAGCCGGCGATGATAATCGGTGGACCAGCCATAGTTGGAGACGCGTCCGGTAAGCCTGCGCCGCGCAGGTTCCGGCGTCGCATAGGGAACCGCGATGCACACGACGCTACGCGCATCGTCGATGATAGTTTGCGGACTAGCGGCCCGCGCGGCATAACGGTCGTCGTAGCGCCAGGTGGAGAGGTCGCCGCGTTCGATGGCGCGCCGGAGGCGATCGCGGGTGCGGCTGTCGTCGCGCGCACGAACGACGCGCACTGCTCCGGCGCCGTGCGACATCGCCGTTTCGATCGCCCGCTGCTTCAGCGTAGCGAGGTCACAACATTGCAAGCGGTCCACGTTCGCCAACCGGATACGCCGCGTCGATCGCGGCGATGTCCGCCTCGCTTAGCGTCACGTTTGCGGCGGCGGCATTCTCCTCGACGTGGCGGGTGTCCGAGGCCTTCGGAATTGCGAAGACGATCGGATCGCGAACGAGGAACGCCAGCGCGACTTGGTGCGCGGTTGCGTTATGGGCACGGCCGATCTCTTCGAGGACCGCGCGTCCCTCCTTGCGGCGCATGAACGCGCCGCGGCCAAACGGTGTGTAGGCGACGATCGCGATGCCCTCCCGGCGGCAGTAGGGCAACAAGGTGTGCTCGACGCCGCGCTCGTTCAGGTGATAGAGTACCTGGTTGCACGACAGCGGGACCTTGCCTAAGAACGTTTGCGCCTCTTGCAGCTCGGCGAGATCGAAGTTGCTGACGCCGATAAAGCGCGATTTTCCGCTCTCGACCAGTGACTCCAGCGCGCGCATCGTGCCTTCCAGCGGATGCGAGCCCGGCCAATGCAGCATGAAGAGGTCGAGATAACGGCTGCGAAGACGGCGCAACGAGCGATCGCAGGCCTTGATGGTCCCGTCATACGTTGCGTTCGACGGCAAGACTTTGGTGGCGATGAACAGCTTCTCGCGCGCGACGCCGGCGATCGCTTCGCCGACGATCTCCTCAGCGCGGCCGCTTCCGTACATCTCAGCCGTGTCGATGTGCGTCATGCCCAACTCGATGCCGCGCCGCAGCGCGCGCTTCGCCTCGGCCAAGCGGCTTCCGCTCTCCGGAATGTCCCACGTTCCCTGGCCGATCACCGGCAACTCGACGCCGGTCGAATCGTATGGCTTGTATTTCATTTTAGAAAAAGGCGAACTCGTCGGTGCGGGCGGCGTACGCCAACAGGCCGCCGTTTAAGTGGCGGACGCGCTTGAATCCTGCGTCGCGCAAGCGTTGCGCAGCCCAGAGCGATTTTTGCCCGACGCGGCAGGCGACGACGTAGGTGCGCGCGCTGTCCAACTCGTGCAACCTTCCTTCTAACTGCGAGGCTGGGATGTGCACCGCGCCGTCGAGCAAGCCCAGCACTGCTTCGTGCGGCTCGCGGACGTCCAAAAGCGTCGCACCGCCGGCGAGCGTGTCCAGCAGGGCGACAGCATCCAACTCGTCGGCATCGGTGGCCGGCTCGTCGTCCGGCCTCGTCACAACTTCGCTGATGTTCGGGAGATCGCCGCAGAGCGCGCACGCCGGATCGCGCTCGAAGCGAACTTCGCGGGTGCGCGCCGCGAGCGCATCGACGAGCAATAGCCGGCCGACGAGCGGCACGCCGATCTTCAACACCCACTTCAGCGCTTCGTTCGCTTGCCACGTGCCGACCATGCCGGCCAGCACGCCGAGAACACCGCCTTCCGCGCACGTTGGTACCGTGCCGGGCGGTGGCGCCTGCGGAAACAGACAGCGATAACACGGTCCGGGCTTTCCGGCAAAGACGCTCACCTGTCCGTCAAAGCGAAAGATCGATGCGTAAATGTCCGGCTTGCCTTCGAGATAGCAGGCGTCGTTGATCGCGTAGCGCGACGCAAAGCGATCGGTACAATCTAAAACGACGTCGTAGAGCGCAACCAGCTCGCGCGCGTTGTTCGCGCCGAGCGTAATCGGAAACGCATCCACCGCGACGTGCGGATTGAGCGCCAGCAAGCGATCCCGCGCGACGCTCACTTTCTGTTTGCCGATGTCGGCGGTGGTGAAGAGCGTTTGGCGTTGCAAGTTGGTCAGATCGACGGTGTCGTCGTCGACGATCCCGATACGGCCGGCGCCGGCCGCAGCAAGATACTCGAGGGCCGGCGTGCCGAGGCCGCCCGCGCCGACGACCAAGACGCGCGACTGCGCTAGCCGCTGCTGCCCTTCCAGCGAGATCTCCGGAATGAGCAGATGGCGGCTATAGCGCCGCAGCTCGCGGGCACTTAGCTGCGCGGGTGCATCGCGTTCAGCCACTGCAGCACCACCCCGCGCGCGTTTTCACCGGCGTTGGTGTGGTCGCTCTCGATGGTGACCAGCTCCTTGGGGTCGGGGGCACGATTGTAGAGTTCGACGACGCTGCCCGGACTCACCATCGCGTCGCGTGAGGCCGCCACGTAGAGCGCCGGGCGGCCGGCGAGCCGCGGCAGCAACTTGTCGTAGCGCTCATCGACGTCTTGTACCAGCTCCGGCAGCGCAAGCCCATCGACGTACCCCGCGCGAAAGTCGGTCACGCCGGCGCGCTGCAGGGCGGCAATCGCGGTGGGGCGGCCGTAGCCGGTTGCAATCGAGATGACGCCGCGAATCTCCGGTTCGAGCGCAGCGGTGAATAGGGCGGTCATTGCACCCATGCTGTGGCCCATGGTGAGCAAGGGCGTTCCTTCGCGGTCCTTGGCGAACACCACGACCGCCGTCATCGCATCGATGCAGTCGTCGATTCCGCGCAACACGCCGCCGCTGGCGCCCAGCTTGTGTCCCGGAAAATCCAGGTTGTAAACGGCGAATCCATGCCCGGCCAGAAAAGCGCATAAGAAATCGAGGTTATGCTTGCTCGACGAGTAGCCGTGGCCGGCGACGATGGTTACGTTGCGCGGCCGGCGCGGATCGTAGCGCAGCACCGCGACCGGATTGCGCTCGGCCTGCACGCGCAGCAGATCGACCTTCACTACGCCTCTCCCGCGGGGTCGTTCGCTTTCCACCGCGCGTCGCCACCGGCGTAGCGCTCCTGTTTCCAGATCGGGGCGCGCGCTTTGAGTTCGTCGATGACGTACCGGCAGGCATCGAATGCAGCGCCCCGATGCGGCGCGGCCACGCTCACGACGACCGCGATCTCACCACATGCGAGCTCGCCGATGCGATGGTGCACGGCAACCGTACAGGGGCCGAAGCGTTCGCGCGCTTCGGAAGCGATGCGCTCGAACTCGGCTTGCGCCATCTCGCCGTGTGCTTCGTAATGCAGGCCATCCACCGCGCGACCGTCGTCGGCGCGATCGCGCACGACGCCGCGGAAAGAGACGACACCACCGTTCGACGGATCGCCGACGAGGCGTTCGACGGCAAGCGGATCGATCGGTCCGCTTACGACGGCGTAGCGCTTCACCCGCCGCCGACCGGCGGCAGCAGCGCTACTTCATCGCCATCGTTCACGGTTTGATCCGGCGCCGCCAGCACGCCGTTGCGAGCAAAGCGCGTCGTCCGACGCAGGGCAGCGATCGGCGGCGCGTCACGCGCGACGCGTAGCCAGACGTCTTCGACTCGGGGGTTACCGGCTTCAAACTCGAAGACCCGCTCGGAAAATCCCGCGAGCTCGCGCAAGCGCGCAAAGGCCAGCACCGTTACCCGCAACCTTCAGTAGCCTCCGATATCGGTGGTGTAGCCGTGCTCCTCTAGCCACGAGCGCGAGGAGGTATGCGCGTCTGCCATTTCCGGGCGATTGCAAATGATCTTGTGCATGAGCACCTCCCAGAAGTGCTCGTCCATGTCGTAGACTTCGTCGGGAATCTGGTTCTCGCTGCGAGCAAACTCGCGCAGCGCGCGCCAATCCCGGCGCTCGAGAATCTCACGCAGGCTCTCCTCGTACTGCGGGCCGGCCGACGGAATCACGCGCTTTTCTGGCGCCGAGATCGCAGAACGTGCTGCTCCAAGGCGAGCGCGACGCCATCCTCGTTATTGGATGCGGTGACGTGATCGATCTGTTCGCGCACCTCTTGCAACGCGTTGGCCATCGCAATGCCCAAGCCGGCCCACTGCAGCATCGGCACGTCGTTGCGCGAGTCGCCGATGGCGAGCACCCGGTCGGCACGAATTCCCAGACGCGTGCACAACTGCTTGAGAGCGTTCTCCTTGGTGGCCTCGGCCCCGGTTACCGCGCACTCCTGGAACTCGCCCCACGTCTCATATTTAAAGTGCAGTGGCCAGCTGCCAAACTGCTCGCGCATCGCCTCCACCGCGCCGGCGCCCAAGAAGCGAAGGAACGTCGGCGGCTCGGCGAGCACGCCGGCGAGCGATACGACTGCGGTCCAGCCCGGACCGCGCATATCTTCCATTAAAATGGCGTGGCCTTCAACGCGATAGAAATG
>JBPYDW010000036.1:0-10605 GCA_051986335.1 Vulcanimicrobiaceae bacterium
GTCGCCGGCGTCAGGCAGTCGCCGGGATCGGTCCGTCACGCCTCCGTCACCGAAAAAGTCCTGCATAGCTTCGGGGGGTACCCTGACGACGGAGCGCTACCAGAGAGCGGCCTCACTTACTTCAAAGGCACGCTGTATGGCACGACGTTCGAAGGTGGAGGTTACCGTTGCGGCAAGGTGTACAGCTACAACGGCTGCGGAACGGTCTATAGCATCACGCCGTCGGGCACCGAAACGGTTCTGCACAGCTTTACAGGCGGGTCCGACGGCGCATTACCGGAAGCGCGCCCGATTGTGCTCAAGGGTACTTTGTACGGCACGACGCTTCAGGGTGGCTCACGCGCGCACCTTGGCCCGTGTTCGCAATTTAAAGTGCACGGTCGCGGAACCGTGTTCAGCATTACCCCGTCGGGCCAAGAGACCATCGTGCACACGTTCATCCGCTCTGGCGAGGGCTGGTTTCCCCAAGCGGCACTGCTTAGCGTCAACGGCACCTTGTACGGCACGACGTGTGGAGGCGGTGGTGCCCGTGGAGGAGACGGGACTGTCTTTACGGTCACGCCATCAGGAGTTGAGCACGCGATTTATTCGTTCCAGCCCGCCACAGGCGCGCCGCCAAGCCATGGGCGGCTCGTTGACCTCAATGGCACGCTCTACGGCACAGCGAGTGGAGGTGGCAAGTACGGCGACGGCGCCGTGTTTTCGCTCAGCACCAGCGGTAAGGAGAAGCTGCTATTCAGTTTCAACGGCGGCAAGGACGGCGCTAATCCCGTCGGTGGTCTGACCGCCATAAAGAACACTCTCTATGGCACAACCATGGGAGGCGGTGCAAACGGTGATGGGACCGTGTTCAGCATCACGCCGACGGGAACGGAAAAGGTTTTGTACAGTTTTAGCGGGGGGAACGACGGCTACTCCCCAATGGTGACACTGCTCAATGTCAACGGCACACTGTATGGGACGACGTCAGTTGGCGGAACGTATTTCGACGGGACAGTTTTTAGCGTCACACTATCGGGGCACGAGACCGTTCTGTATCGCTTTAAGGGCGGACAGGACGGTGAAGACCCCCAATCAGGCCTGAACTACGTCAACGGTACGCTCTACGGCACGACGACTTACGGCGGTGCCCAAGGACAAGGCACCGTCTATTCGATAAAGCTGTAGTGCCCCGACGCGGGCCGCAAGTTGTGCCGGTTGGGAGTGCGATTGTGCGTGGTGGGCGAGCCTGAGCACGGTGTACACTTGGAGTTGTCGCACCCAATTTCGTTCTTCGAAGGAGGAATAAGACACTATGCAGTGGTTACGAGTGATGACCGTGGTAGGCACGGCTGTATCCCTATGTTCCTGCAGCTTTCAAAGCAGCGTCCCGAATGGGCCACCAGGCAGTCAGCAGGCCAACGCCGTTGCAGCGCAAAGCCGGCCCGACTCGACGTACCGGCAACTGATGTCCCAAACCGCCGGTGTCGAAAACGCAAATGGTTTCACGATCTCCAGCACAACGTTTAAGAACGATTCGACGGTCCCGAAGGTCATGCGTGGATACGCAAAGCCTCAGTGCTTTGGAGGAGACCAGTCGCCTGCGCTGTCCTGGTCGGGCTCGCCACGCGGAACCAAGAGTTTCGCTATCGTGCTGTTCGATGTGACGGCAAACTTTGGACATTGGGGCATTTACAATTTGCGTCCGGATAGAACCAAATTACCTCAAGGCATAAAGCTCGGAAATTCGCCGGGACAGTGGCTGCAGGTAACCGATGACGCAGGCGTTCATGGATACTTCGGGCCCTGTCCGCCGAACGTAAAACCACTTGTCCACAAATACGTCTTTACGATCTATGCGCTGTATACTACGCTGCCTCTCAAGAAGTACGGGAAGTTGCCCCGGCCTACTCTTGAAACGCTGTTCAGGGCGATGGTCGGGAAGGTGATAGGGCGCACCAGCATTACCGGCTATGCCGCGATTGGGGGAAAATAGAATCAAGCCAACCGGTTTGGCTCTTTGGGAGGAGGGGCCTCGCTTTGCGGGGCCCTAACCACAACGCGCTGGGCGCATCAGACGATTCGGGCAGGGCGGAGGAAAGGGGCGCAACGTTTTCGGAGAGTCTGCGACGAGCCATGTGATCGGGGTAGTCGATTGGAGCGCCGTCTCTGCGGTGGGTACGGTTCTAACTGGGGTCGTCGTGGCAGCTACAGCTGTTTTCGGCTTCCGTCAGCTGCGACTAACGCGAGTTCAGCTCGAGCAGCTTCGACGCGCCACGCAGCTCGACGGTGCGATGAAGATATTCGACGATTTGCATAGTCCGACGTACGTCGAAGCCCGCCACTTTGTCGCAACCGAGCTGCCCAAGTATCTTGAGGATCCGATTTTTCGTAAGGAAGTCGAACTCGGCATGATTTGGACAGAGAACCCTGACACGATTCACCACGAGCAGATCATCCTGCGAACATTCGAAACGGTCGGATCGTACGTACAGCGAGGCCTGCTGGATCGCGAGGTTATCGTCGGCACGGCCGCCATTCCGATATTGCTGGCGTGGGAGCATTTGATCGAAGTCGTCGAACTCCAGCGCCGCACGATTCATCCCCGCATGTGGGAAAACTTCGAGAAGCTTCACGACGAAGCCGCTGCGTGGTTCGTGGAGCGAAGCAGCACCGAGCAATATCAGGCTTGGCGCGAACGCGTCGCGCGGCATCGCGTCAAGTAGTTCCACGACGCGAGCGCAGTCATCAAACTTACTACCCCTCGCTTCGTAACGGTCACGCTGCGGAAGGTCTGAAGCAAAAAAGTCGCTTCCTCCGTCACAATGCCAGCGACATAGACGTTCCCCTTGGGCGTCAACCGACGCGCCATCGGACCTTCTTGGTAGAGAGGAGCATCTGTCAATGAGAATCTCGATCACGGCCGTTTATGCGGCAGTCGCATTGGCGGCCACTGGTGTAATGTCCGGCTGTGGCGGCGGCACTTCGTCATCGAGCTTCGCCCCTTCAACTGCGACGCAGCAAAGCGTTACACAATCCCAGTCGAACGAACGATCGCAAGGAGGTGTCACGCACTTCTATCCCATCGCGCTCGACTCGCTCGGCGGAAGCGTTAGCTTCGCCATTAACATTCAGGATAGCGGCGATATCAGCGGCACGTCGCTTTTAAGTGGAAACTCAATCTTGCACGCACAGATCTGGATACATCCGCCGCGTACGATTGACCTCGGCACGCTGGGCGGCCCGAACAGTGCGATTTTCCAGTATAACCATGGCCACGCGGGTCAATTCGTGGGATGGTCCGAAATCTCGGAAACCGATCCCAATGCCGAAAACTACTGCGGTTTCGGCACCTCGCAAATTTGCCGCGGCTTTAGCTGGCAGCACGGTAAGATGACGTCGCTGCCGACGCTTGGCGGAAACAATGACCAAGCCAATGACGTGAACGACCGCGGCCAGATCTCGGGCGATTCAGAGATTGCTACCCAAGACCCGAGTTGCAACCCGCCGCAAGTCTTCGATTTCCTCGGCGTCATATGGCAGCCGGACGGCAAGATCACGACACTGCCGCCGTACCCCGGCGACACCGTCTCTTATGCGTACACACTTAACCAGTCCGGGCGGAATGCCGTCGGGAATTCAGGCTCGTGCGCTGCTGCAACAGCTCACGCGGTGCTCTGGAAAAATGGCTCACCCATCAACCTCGGCAGCCTCGGAGGCAGCGTCAACGTCGCGCTGGACATCAATAACCGAGGTCAGATCATCGGCAACTCAGATCTGTCCGGAAACACGGCAACTCATACTTTTCTCTGGCAGCACGGCACGATGAGCGATCTTGGCACACTGCCCGGCGACGTCGCCAGCTTTGCCGGCGGGATCAACGATGAAGGCCAGGTCGTCGGCGAATCATGCAACGCGAGCGGAAGCTGCCGAGGCTACCTTTGGCAGCACGGAACAATGTACGATCTCAATACACTCGTCCCGCAGAGCAAGAACCTGAATATACCGTTTGGCAGCAACATTAACGACAGCGGGGAGATCACCGGAGCAACCGTCAACACGTCGGGCGTAGAGAGTGCGATCGTCTTGATCCCTCGCGGCTCTGCTCACGTTTTGCGTAATGGCATGTCCGCGTATAAGGTTACAACACCCAAAAACATGCCGATGCGGCTTCGGAACCCCGGCGCCCGGTTCTGGGATCTTCGTAGCAAATCTGCGATTCTGCGATAGAGCAGCGTCAGTGAAAGGGACGAGCCCGCTTCGGCGGGCTCATCCTTTTTTCAGCGAACGTGCGAGGGCATGAAGCCGGAACATCTGTTCTTTGCGGCCGCAGCGGCCGCGATGCTCCTTGTCACGCCGATGCTCTCGCGCGCCGATGCCGATCCTCGCGTTGCGGATCTCATCAAAGAATCCGGCGCCGCCCTCGGAATCCAAGCGGTCCGTTCGGTTAGCATCGTGCACGCTAAAGGCAACCTGGTTGCGGACGGCCTCTCGGGTCCGGGCGACAACTGGAACGAAATCGGTGGGGTACGCGACGCTTCAACCTTCTCGACACCGCCGCTCGGTGGCGGTAACGGTTGGGATGGCAGCGAGAGCTGGAACCTCGATCAAACTGGGCTCGTGATCGTCGATGGTGGCGTCCTCGGGCGATCGCTCGCCATCGATCAAGCCTACATCGGCGACTACGACCTCTGGACGCCGGGTTACGGCGGCGCGACCGTCGCATGGGGCGGTACGAAAAGTGTGGAGGGCAAGAGCTACGACGTACTCATCGCCACGCCGCCGAAATCGAGCGTGCCGATCGAAGTTTGGTTCGATGGTGCAACGCATCTGCCGGTCAAGGCCGTGCAGACGGCAGGGCCGATGGTTTGGACGACGACAATGGCGGACTTTCGCCCAGTTCACGGCCTCATGATCCCGTTCCGCGTCGGCACCTCTACCAACGCCGGCGATAGTACCTCGTTCACGGCAACAAGCGTCGAGATGAATCAGGCCGATGGCGCAGCGCATCTCGCTGCCCCGTCATCGACACCGCACGATTTCTCGATCGCTAACGGCGCTACGCAGACGACCGTACCATTCCAATTCTCGGAAAATCACGTCTATTTAGACGTCATGCTCAATGGTAAGGGGCCGTTCCACTTCGAATTTGACACAGGCGGCGCGAACGTTCTCGACACGAGTATTGCGAAGGAGATCGGCGCGACAGGCGGTGGTACGACGCAGGTCAGTGGCGTGGGCAATGCCAGCGAATCGTCGAGTTCAGCCACAATCAATACGCTTCAAATTGGCGACGCGACTCTAAGGAATCAAGTATTCCTGCTGCTGCCGATGGGTAAGAGTATCGGCGTCGCCCACGGAGTGAAGATCGACGGATTCATCGGCTACGAGGTCCTTTCGCGGTTCACCACCACCTTTGATTACGCGAACAAAGAGGTGACCTTTCACATGCCGGGCACCTACAGTGCCCCGGCGAGCGCGAAAACCGTGCCGATTGCACTAAATGGCACGCAGCCGCAATTCGATTGCGCCATCAACGGCCTGCCCACGACCTGCACCCTTGACACCGGCGCCCGCAATGCGCTTTCGCTCTACACTCCTTTCGTAGCGGCAAATCCGGGCGTTGTGCCGGCAAAACTCACGGCGCTCGGCACCGACGCGTATGGCGTAGGTGGCTCTAACAAAGGGAGGCTCGGACGATTGAAGAGCTTCTCCGTCGCCGGCTTCGCGCTGCACGATCTCGTTGCTGACTACCCGCAGACGAAAGGAGGACTGGCAATGCCGTTTCTCGGCGCCAACGTCGGCGGCGCAGTCTGGAAGCGTTTCACGATGACGCTCGATTACCGGCAGCTCACGATGACGCTCACGCCGAATGGGGCTTTCGACTCACGAGATGATTGGGACCGTAGCGGACTGTACCTCATCAACAATGGCGCTATCACAATCGTCGACGTTCGTCCCGGTACGCCGGCAGCGAAGGCCGGCTTGACGAAGGGCGAGGTCATCACGTCGATCGACGGCGACTCTTCGCTTTCATTAAGCGATGTCCGCGATCTCTTTCTGCGTCCGCCCGGCACGGTAGAGCATTTCGTCGTTAAGAGCAAAGATGGTACGACGCGCAACGTTACGCTGACGCTCGAGGATTACGTGTAAGAAAGAGCGCAGGCGCCGTCAACCTCACCTTTGAACGTCTGTCCATGGCGCTAAGAGTCCCGCTTCCGAGCGGGACGGTAACGCTGCTCTTCACCGATATCGAGGGCAGCACGCAGCATTGGGAAGAGCAGGGCGCGGGGATGGCCGAGGCACTCCGTCGCCATGACGAGCTGCTGCGAACCGCGATCGAAGCGCACGGCGGTCACATCTTCAAGACGATGGGGGATCAGTTTTGCGCGGTATTTTCGCGGGCCTCGGATGCAATCGCGTCGGCTGCCGACGCACAACGCGCACTTGCAGCGGAGGATTGGAGCACCGTCGGCGGACTGGCGGTGCGCATGGCGCTGCACAGCGGCACGACCGACGAACGGGACGGCGATTATTTCGGTCCGATCGTAAACCGCCTCGCGCGATTGCTCGCGGTGGCACATGGCGGCCAAGTCGTCGTCTCGGGCACGACGGCACCGCTTTTGCGCGGCGCGATGCCGAAACAGACGGAACTGCGCGATCTCGGCTCGCATCGGCTCAAAGACCTCGTCGAGCCGGAACACGTTTGGCAGCTCAATATTGAAACGCTGCCGACGGAGTTTCCAGCGCTGCGGTCGCTCGATGCACGCCCCAACAACCTTCCGATCCAACGCACCAGCTTTGTGGGGCGCGAGCAAGATGTCGCCGACCTCACAGAACTGCTCGATCGTTATCGCCTGCTCACGTTGGTTGGTTCCGGTGGCGTTGGCAAGACGCGGCTCGCTCTGCACGTTGCCGCGGAGCTGCTCGATCGCTATCCGGACGGCGTTTGGTTTGTCGATCTTGCGCCGATCTCCGATCCGCAACTCGTGTCGAGCGTGACCGCGCAGGCGTTGGGCGTGAGCCAGCAGCAAGGCCGCAGCGTCGACGAGGCGATTGCGCAATGGCTCAAACGCAAGAAGCTGCTGCTCATCTTCGATAACGGCGAACACGTCTTAGAGCCGCTGGCCCAACTCGCGGCGTCGATCCTCACGACCGCGCCGCAGGTTGCGATACTGGCCACGTCGCGACAGGCGCTCGATATCGCCGGTGAAGCCGCGCATCGGCTTCCATCGCTCTCACTTCCGGCCGAAGTTTCAGGCCTGACGGCCGACGAGGCGTTGCGATACGGCTCCATCGTACTGTTCGCCGATCGAGCCAAGGCCGCCGATACGCGATTTGCGCTCACCGACAACACCGCGCCGATTGTTGCCGACATCTGCCGGCGTCTTGACGGCATTCCGCTGGCGATCGAGCTCGCCGCCGCACGCGTCAGAGTGCTCTCGATCCAAAATCTCGCGCAACGACTCAACGAACGCTTTAGAATCCTCACCAGCAGTGGCCGCGACGCGCTGCCGCGTCAGAAGACGCTAAGCGCACTTATCGACTGGAGCTACGACCTGCTCACACCGCAAGAAAAGCTCTTGTTCGCGCGCCTGGGCGTCTTCGCGGGCGGCTTCGGCTTGGACGCCGCTACGAACGTCTGCGGCGGCGAGGGTCTCGATGAGATCGACACTTTGGATCTGCTCGCTTCGCTGACCGATAAGTCGCTGGTCGTCGCCGACACCAGCGACGAGCACGAACGTTATCGTCTGCTCGAATCCACCGCTGCCTATGCGCTCGAGAAACTCGGCGCGTCGGGCGAGCGCGAGGCGCTGGCTCGTCGCCACGCCGAGTATTTCTGCGACCAAGCTCACGCCGCAGACGAACGCCATGGCACAGTCTCGACGTTTGCGTGGGTTCCCGAAGTGGAGCTGGAGCTCGACAACCACCGCACGGCGCTTGAGTGGGCGCTCACACACGGCAACGACGCCGTCCTGGGCGGGGCCATCGCCGGGGCATTGGCAGAGCTTTGGTTCAACGCCGGTCTGGCCGTCGAAGGGCGCTACTGGATTGGGCTTGCGCTCGAACGGGTGAGCGAAGCCGAGCAGCCACACCTCGCGGCCCGCCTGTGGCTGGCGTTGGCCGGTCTTTCATTCGGCCCGCGCAGACACGACGCGGCCAAGCGCGCTATGGAGTTGTATGCGTCGGTGGCCGATGCCCGCCGGACCGCTCGTGCGCAGCGAATGCTTGCGTGGGCGCTTTTGCAGATGGGACGGCTCGATGAGGCGAAGGCCACGATCGAACGGGCACTGGCGATGTCGCGCGCGTCTGAGGACACGTATAACGTGGCAAACTGTCTCAGTACGCTGGCGAGCATCACGTCGGATCGCGGCGATGTTCGCGCCGGGCGCGAGCTCTACGCTCAGGCGCTGGCGGCCTATAAGGCGCTTGGGAGCGAGTCGGGAATCGCAATGGTGCTTCGCGACATGGCGGAGCTGGAATTTGCCGATGGGCATCCCGAGCAGGCGTTGCGCGCGGTGAACGAAGCGCTTGAGATCCACGTGCGTGGGAAGCACACAGCGAACACCGCCCTCGACAACACGAACAGCGCCGCATATCGCATTGCGCTTGGCAACCTCAGGGCAGCTCGCGAGTCAGCGCGCGAGGGATTGCGCGTGGCCCGGCAGGTGCGAAACGAGCAAGGCATCGCATTCGCGCTGCAGCATCTTGCCCTACTCGCCGCGCTTGGCGACAACGCACGACGCGCGGCGCAGTTGCTGGGCTACGTGGACGCGCAATACACCGCGCTAGGAATGCAACGCGAGCCCACGGAGCAATGGGGCTACGATAATCTCATGGCTGCCCTGCGCGAGACGCTGAGCGCAGACGAGATTGCACAGCTCGCCGCAGACGGCGCGGCGTGGACCGAAGATCAGGCCGTCGCCGAAGCCTTGGCCGTGTGACAATGGGAAGGCTGCCCGGCTTGCGAGATCACAACGAGCTTACCCCCGGCGTTGATTTAGACTTGGAACGCCAGGCAACCAGGCGCCGCCAGCCTCAACTTTGAACGTCTGTCCATGGCGCTAAGAGCCCCGCTTCCAAGCGGGACGGTAACGCTGCTTTTTACCGATATAGAGGGCAGCACGCAGCATTGGGAAGAGCGGCGCGCGGCGATGGCCGAGGCACTGCGTCGCCATGACGAGCTGCTGCGAGCTGCGATCGAAGCGCACGGCGGTCATATCTTCAAGAGAATGGGCGATCAGTTTTGCGCGGTTTTTTCGCGCGCCTCGGATGCAATCGCGTCCGCTGCCCACGCACAACGCGCACTTGCAGCGGAGGATTGGAGCACCGTCGGCGGACTGGCGGTGCGCATGGCGCTGCACAGCGGCACGACCGACGAACGGGAGGGTGACTATTTCGGCCCGACGGTAAACCGCACCGCGAGACTGCTTGCGGTGGCACATGGCGGCCAAGTCGTCGTCTCGGGCTCGACGGCACCGCTTTTGCGTGGCCTGATGCCGGAACAAACCGAGCTACGAGATCTCGGCTCGCATCGGCTCGAAGACGTCGCCGAGCCGGAACACGTGTGGCAGCTCAGTATTGAAGCGTTGCAGACGGAGTTCCCGGCGCTGCGGTCGCTCGATGCACACCCCAACAATCTTCCGATCCAACGCACCAGCTTTGTGGGGCGCGAGCAAGATATCGGCGACGTCACGGAGTTGCTCAGACGTCACCACCTGCTCACGTTGGTTGGTTCCGGTGGCGTTGGCAAGACGAGGCTTGCCTTGCACGTTGCTGCGAAGCTGCTCGATCGCTATCCGGACGGCGTTTGGTTTGTCGATCTTGCACCGATTTCGGATTCGCAACTCGTATCGAGCGTGACCGCGCAGGCGTTGGGCATGAGCCAGCAGCAAGGGCGCCGCGTCGACGAGGCGATTCCCCAATGGCTCGAACGCAAGAAGCTGCTGCTCATCTTCGATAACTGCGAACACGTTGTCGAGACGGTGGCCCAACTCGCGGCGTCGATCCTTACGACCGCGCCGGAGGTTGCGTTACTGGCCACGTCGCGACAGGTGCTCGATATCGCCGGCGAAGCCGCGCATCGGCTTCCATCACTCTCGTTGCCGGCCGAAGCTCCAGGCCTGACGGCCGACGAGGCGTTGCGATACGGGGCCATCGTGCTGTTCGCCGATCGAGCCAAGGCCGCCGATACGCGATTTGCACTCACCGACAACACGGCGCCGATCGTTGCCGAGATCTGCCGCCGGCTCGACGGCATTCCGATGGCGATCGAGCTCGCCGCCGCACGCGTCAGAGTGCTCTCGATCCCCAATCTAGCGCAACGGCTCAACGAACGCTTTAGAATCCTCACCAGCGGTGGGCGCGACGCGCTGCCGCGTCAGAAGACGCTGAGCGCACTTATCGACTGGAGCTACGACCTGCTCACGCCGCAAGAACAGTTGTTGTTCGCGCGCTTGGGCGTCTTCGCGGGCGGCTTCGGCTTGGATGCCGCGACGAACGTCTGCGGCGGCGAGGGCCTCGATGAGATCGACATCTTGGATCTGCTCGGTTCGCTGGCCGATAAGTCGCTGGTCGTCGCCGACACCAGCGACGAGCACGAACGCTATCGTCTGCTCGAATCCA
>JBPYDW010000037.1:0-8749 GCA_051986335.1 Vulcanimicrobiaceae bacterium
GGCAAGCGCACCGCCCTTCCGCGCCAGCAGACGCTGCGCGCGCTGTTCGATTGGAGTTTCGATCTGCTCGACGATTCGGAGCGCACCGTCTTTCGCCGCCTCGGCGCCTTCGCCAACGGTTGGGATCTGAAGGCGCTGAACGCGGTTTGCGCAAGCGAGGACGACGACGCCTTCGAGCAGCTCGCATCTTTGGTATCCAAATCGCTCGTGGTGGCCGAGGCCGGCGGCGAAACCGAACGCTACAAACTATTGGACTCCACGCGCGAGTACGCACGCGAGTTGCTGCTGCGCAGCGACGACTCCGCGGAGACGATGCGGCGGCACGCGCAGCACTATCGCAAACTCGTTGCCGATGCGCTGCCGCTGGTCGAGTCGATGGACGACGACGGTTGGCGAAACGCGGTCGGACTGGAACTCGACAACATCCGATCCGCGCTCGACTTTTCGCTGGAGCGCGAATCCGACCGCCATCTCGGCCTGGAAATTCTCGGTAACCTCGAGCGCTGGCGGCTTATCATGACGCCGCATGAGGCGCTGCAGTGGTACGAACGCGGCGCGACGCTGGCGCGTGCGGCGAACGAGACGTCGATCGCTCCAAAGATCCTACGGCAATACTACACCGCGCTGTGGTTCACGGCAGGAGCGGCCGAAGTACGGACGGCGGTTGCGCGCGAAACGCTGGAAGCGGCGCGCGCCGCATCGGACCAGCTCGAGATCGTGCACGCACTCTGGCGCATCGGGCACGCGCAGACGGCGCAGGGCGATTACGCAACGGCCGATGGCTCGTTTCGCAGTGCGTGGGAGCTGCTTGGCGATACGCAGCATCGCTTCATTCGTGCAAGCATGCTATCGGATTGGGCCCACGCCGACCTCAAGCGCGAGGATAACGCGGCCGCGCGCGCACACATGGCCGAGGCGGTCAAGTTCGTTGCGCCCGGCGGCATGATGCACGCGCACGCCCTGGTGATGCTCGGCGAACTGGAGTTTATCGCCGGTCATCTGCACGCCGCCAAGCTCGCCGCAACGGAGGCGCGCGACACGTTCGCCGCGCACGATTCGCGCGTGAACGCCATGTTGGCAGCTAGTAACTTGGCCGCCTATGCAATGGCCGCCGACGAGCTCGATGAAGCGCGAGCTGCTCTCGCCGACGCGCTTCGCACGCTGCAGGAGAGCGGAACGAACATCTACGAAGGCGGCGTAATCGAGAAGCACGCGCTCTTCGCCGCGCTCACGCAGGACCTGGAGCGCGCCATGCTGCTGTTGGGTTACTCTTCAGCCCAACTCACCCAGCTTGGCCAAGTTCGCGCGGGGAGCGACGACCGCAGTTACAATCAATTGTATGCGCTGCTTCGCGCGCAGTTTTCCGAATTGGAGGTCGCCGAAAAACTTTCACTTGGCGCCAAGATGAGCGAGCAAGAGGTTTTGGCGCACGCAGCGGCAATTCACCAGGCCTACCGGCCGACGCAAGACGCCACGGCCCTCACCGAAAGGGGTTCGCAGTGACCGAGACCGCGCATCATACAGATCACGACGTGCAAAACGTATTAGACGGACACTCGCAATCGGTGCACGCCATGCACCAAAAACTCGCGACGATGCCGCAATTCTCCAGCCACGAGGCTGCTGGCAAGTTGCAGAATGCCATCGCGCGCCACAAACAAGCTACGCAGCAGTTTCACGACGACGTCCTCGGCGTAACCACTAACCTTTAGGAACTATTCGTCGCGCGCGCGGAGTGCGCGCAAGATCTGCGTGCCTCGCGGCACGCCTAAGCCGGTGCACGCGTTCCAACCGGCGTGGGCACGATACTCGCCGTTCGTACCGGTCCGAATCTCGCGCAATGGTGCACCCTTGCGATAGAGCAGGGGCGCATAGAGTCCGCAATCGACTCCAAGCCGCTGATTGAAACGCGCCGTCAACGCCGCCCAAAAAGGCGCGACCGCGCTGGTACCACCGGCGGCTTTGCGCTCGCCGCCGATGACGACCCGAAATCCGGGTTGCACCTGCGCGCAGACATCCGGAACGCCGCGACCGCCCGGCACGCGCAGACGGCGCGCTTCGTTCGCGGCGGCGCGCTGCCATGCGGGAGCGGCGAAGCGATCGCTAAAACCGCCACCGGTCGATTCCCAGCCATGCTCGCTTGCCGGCGAACCGTCGGCGCTTTCCAGACTTGTCGCGCCGCAGGCGTGTACGAACGGGCTCGACGCCGGCGCCAGCACCAATGGTTCTCCGGTAATCTGCATCTCGGCGCCGGCATCGCCCGAAGCGCAAAACACGCTCATGCCGACCAACGAGGCGGCAGCGAACAACTCGTCGAGCAACTCCAGCGCCGCCGAAGTCCAGTACATCTCGGCCCAACCGAAACTGATCGAGAAAATCCCCGGGCGATACGTGTTGTCGAACAGCGCATGCGCGACCGCGTCGAGAAATCCGCGTTCGCTATGCGGCGCGGCATAGAGCACCAAGCGTGAGGCCGGCGCTAGGGCTCCGGCAATCTGCGTATCGAGGGCGAGCTCGGTGTCGAAACTCGAGCGCAGCCGGTGGCGCAGCGGCGCGGCGTCGATGCGCCGGCTGGCGATCGCCGGCGCCGGCACGCCTTGCCACCGCATGCATGCTGCAAAATCGGCGGGTTCAAACGAACCGCCGAACTGCAGTATCCCGATGACCTGTCCGGCGCCGTCACCCTCGGGAAGCTCGTACGTGCGTCGCAACTGCGCAACGGACAGTGGCTGCAGGCGATTGGAGTGCCGGCGCGACCCCGCGGCCGTTTCGGCCTTTGGACGCATGCCATGCTCGCGTGGCCATTCGTCCAAGCCGAATACGCCGCGCACGGACGCCGCAATCGCCGCCGGCGCGTGCAGCGCTCCGGTTCGCTGGCGAAAGCGCTGGCCGTTGGCCTCCCAATCGTGCAACGACGTACCGAACGCCGCGCACCAATCGCCGATCGTTCCGTTCGCCGTCAACGCGCGCCAGCGCGTTGCGTCGACGCGGATACCGTGCGCCTCCAGATAGGATCGCACAGCTGCCACGTCGGCAGGCGCAGCATCGGTTGTGCGCGCGAGCTCGCGGCGGTCGGCATATATGCGCGACCGGGGCGGCAACATCGCCAAGCGCGTCGCGGCGTCGCGATCCACGTTGCCCGACCTTCGCGGACGCAACCAGATCGTGGCGGGAATCTCCTCCTTCGGATCGCACGGCCCGACATCAGCGGCGCCCGGCCACGGCGAGCGCCGCGTTCCTGGAATTGCTCTGCGTTCACCCCGCGCCATGCGCGCCATCGGTAGTGCCTCCATCGTGTTAGAATGTGTTGCAATGTCCCTGTTTTACGACGTCGCGGCCGCGCTGACCGAACCCAACCTCGAAGACGCCCTGGAGCAAACATTGCGTATCGTTGCACAAGAACTGGGACTCGACGCGGCATGGGTATGGTTGTTGGATGAGGGCCGCAACTCTTTTTACTTGGCGGCGTCGTACGACCTTCCACCGTACCTGCGCGAGCCGCTTCATATGACCGGCGAGCCATGTTGGTGCATGCAAGCCTTCTTCGATGGAGAGTTCGTTTCGCGCAACGTCGACATTATCAACTGCAGCCGGTTGCAAGAGGGGATCGAGGAAGCCGGCCCCGGTGCCACGCGCGGACTGCGATCGCACGCCAGCATCGCGTTGCGCTTCGGCGATCGCGCGTTAGGATTGCTCAATGCAGCTCGGGCGCGCCATCCCTCGATTTCGCCGGCGGACTTGCAAACGCTCGAAACGATCGGCGCGCAGGTAGGCGTTGCCGTCGAGCGCGCGCGGCTGGCCGAGCGTGCCGCAACGGCAGCACGGGTAGAAGAGCGCGCCTCGATCGCGCGCGAGCTTCACGACACGATCGTCCAAGATCTAACTGCGGTTGGGTTGCAGCTGGAAAGCGCCGCGCGCAAAACGGCCGCCGATCCACAAGTTGCCAACGAACGAATTGCCAAAGCGATGGAACTTACTCGCAGCGCGCTCGACGAATTGCGCCGCAACGTCGGCTCGCTGCGCAACGATCCCCTCGGTGGCGAGTCGCTAACGAGCGCGCTCTCGCGCCTCGCCCGCGCGATGACTTCTCAAACCGGGATACAGATTGCGTTGCACCCGACCGGCCACAAGGTACGGTTACGTCCCGACCTCGAGTTTGCGGCCTACCGCATCGTGGCCGAGGCGCTGAATAACGTGCAGCGTCACGCCGGCGCACGAAGGGTGGAGGTCGGCATTGAAGTGGACGGCGCCGAGCTGGTGCTTCGCGTGCGCGACGACGGCAAAGGATTCGATACGGCCGCACGTTCCACTGGCCTAGGAATCCTCGGCATGCGCGAACGCGCAGAAGCGCTCGGCGGTACGCTGCGCGTCGAATCCGAGCACGACGCCGGAAGCACCGTCACCGCGGTCATACCGATCGAGGCAGCCTAGCACATATGATTCGCGTCGTTTTGACCGACGACCATCCGATCGTGCTCGAAGGAATCGCAATGATCCTCGAAGACGCGCGTGACATGCAGGTTGCCGGCCAAGCGCAAACTGCGAGCGAGACGCTCGCCATGGTCGCCGGTGAAAAACCGAACGTACTCGTGCTCGATCTCGAGTTGCCCGATCGTAGCGGACTCGATCTCATCGCCGAGGCTAAGGCAGTTCTTCCGGCGCTGCGCATCGTGATCTTCACCGCCTACGGTGGGCGCGAGCGCATCGCCACCGCACTGGAACGCGGCGCCGACGCCTACGTCCTCAAGGGAACGCCGTCGAACGAGTTGCTCGAAGCGATCCGCACCGTCGCCCGTGGACAGCGCTATCTGCCTGCAGCGATCGCCTCGGAACTGGTGGACGCGTTGCGCTCTCCAGCCCGCGCGCGATTGACCGAGCGCGAGCGCGAAATTCTGCGGCTGCTCGCAGAGGGACTCGCCAACAAAGAGATCTCCGCGCGATTGGGCATCGCCGAACGCACGGTCAAATTTCACGTGAGCGAGATTCTGGCGCGATTGGGTGCGAGCAATCGCGCCCACGCGGTGACGGTAGCTCAGAAAGCCGGCCTGTTGTAGCTTTCCAGTGGCCCTGTACCTTCGTACAGGTACCGCGCGCCCGATCGGACGATTCGCCGGCTCGACCGGCGGCGATACGCTCGAGGCATGACAGATACATGGTTTGAATCCGGCCACGTCGCGATCGTTACCGGCGGTTCCAAAGGATTGGGCAAAGCGGTCGTGCGCCGGCTACTCACGCACGGCACGAGCGTCATTACCGACGCTCGCGACGCCGAGCGCTTGGAGGAAACGCGCCGCGAGCTGTCGCCGCTCGGCCATCTCATCGCCATCCCGGGCGACGTCGCCGATCGCGAACACGTCCATTCGCTCATCGCTGCTGCCGAGCATATCGGCAGGTTGGATCTCCTGGTAAATAATGCATCGACCCTGGGCGAGACCCCGCTTCCAAGCGTCGACCAGCTCAGCGAGCGCACCTTCGACAAACTCTTCAAGACCAACGTCTTCGCACCGATCCACCTGACGCAACACGCGATGCGCTTGATGAACCTCACGCCGGATCCGGCTACCGTCGTCAACGTTACCTCGGACGCGGGCGTCGAAGCCTATCCGGCGTGGGGTGGCTACGGCGCGACGAAAGCAGCGCTCGAACACCTCTCTCGCGTGCTGGCGACCGAGATCGCCGATGGCCGCGTCCGCGTTTTGGTCGTCGATCCCACCGACATGGCCACCGAGATGCACGCCGCCGCCGTTCCCGACGCCGATCCGGCAGAACTGGCGGACCCCGAAGACGTTGCCGGCGCGCTGCTCGATGCAATCGCCCGGATGCGCGAGCCGTTCGAGCGCGTCACCCTGCGCATACCCACCCCGGTATGAGCGCGCAGGTTGCGCCACTGGCGCTGCGCGAGGCCGTCGCGCCGCCGGAGCGGCGCGGGCTTGCACGCGACGGGGTTTCGATGCTGGTCACCCGGCGCGAAACAGGTCTCCACGAACACGCCCAATTTTCCGATCTGGCACGTTTCGTCCGGCCCGGCGACCTATTCGTCGTCAACGATTCGGCTACGCTGCCGGCCGCGCTGCGAGCAAAACGCGCAAACGGCGATGCGATCGCCGTGCACGTTTCAACGATGATCGACGATAGGTTGTGGATCGTGGAGCCACGTGGCCCGGTACATGCCGGCGAGCGGCTCGAACTCGATGCCGGCGCCGACGCGCTGGTTCTCGCACCGCTCGATGACGACGCGCCCCGGTTGTGGTACGCGCGCTTTCGCCTGCCACTGCCGATGCACGCGTACCTAGCGAAAGTCGGCCGGCCCATCACGTACAAGTACGTCGATCGGCCCTATCCGCTGAGCGATTATCAAACGATCTTTGCGCGGCGGCCGGGATCGGCGGAAATGCCTTCGGCCGGGCGTCCCTTTTCCGAACGCGTCGTGCGTTCGCTGCGGCGAGCTGGCGCGCGCTTCGCCACGCTCACGCTGCACTGCGGCGTATCGAGTTTTGAGGCGCCCGAACGTCCCGGCATCGAGCGGTTCTGCGTTCCGGCGCAAACCGCGGCGCACGTCAACGCGGCGCGGGCGGCCGGAGAGCGCGTGATCGCGGTCGGCACGACGGTGGTGCGCGCGCTGGAAAGTTCGCTGGAGGACGATCGCGTCGTTGCCGCAGCGGGATGGACCGATCTCGTCATCGGTCCACAGAACCAGCTGCGCGCGGTGGACGGACTGATCACCGGTTTTCACGATCCGGCAGCGACGCACCTCGGATTACTGCGCGCCTTCCTCGATAGCGAGAGCTTGGCAATGGCCTACGACGAAGCCGGATGCGCGGGCTATTTCAAGCACGAGTTCGGCGACGTTCACGCGATTCTGTAGCTCGACAGCGCGACCCGCGGCCTTCGAGTTAGGGGAAACTAACACGACAAAACAGGGTTGACAAAGACCCAATGACGAGTAAGATTGCTTAGGATTCCTCGTTAGGCGAGGCGTCCGCGCGAATACAGGCCGTTGCCCGGAAAGGTCGAGAGACCCCAATGGGTGACCAGGCCCCACCGAACTAAGGTGGGATCTAACACGGCTGAGTCGTCAGACTCTACGGCGCGCGGTGCCGAAGCTTTCACGATTGAGGACATCGAGCCGCAGTGCTCGATGCGTTCGACTGTGAGCCGTCGCGAGGTTTCGTGATGGCTTTTTCACTTTTTGCCGGTAGGAGGTGAGTACGCACGCCGGCGGCACGTACCGATAAGGAGATTAAAGATGGCATTCGTTCTGTTTTCCCGCGCCCTTAATGCTGCGACAATGTTCTTCACGCGCTCGACTCGCGTGAACTACCGCCCTGTCGACGACTCAACGCAAACGTTCCTCTATACAGCGTACCTGCGCTAAGCGCAGCGCGTGGTAGAATGGCTGGCGAAGAATGCCAAGCTTGCGTATTCTCATCGCCGGATCGTTCTTGGGGATGCTTCCCTGCGTCGCGAGCGCGGCGCAGGGATTGCCGCCCACGCCTACGGTAGTTACCGCGCCCGTTCCGCGCGTCGTGCCCGCGGCGTCGCCCTCGCCAACGCCGCCGTCGACGCCAACGCCCTCACCGTCGCCGTCGCCCCCGCCAGGCGTCGTTTTTACCAACATGCTCGTTTCCAACGGCGCGCTATCGTCGGGATCCGGACCGGGCGTCGCTCCACCGGAAGCCAAGGGATTTATCAACGGCTCGCCGCTTTCGCCCGAGACTCCGTACGACTTTTTCTCCACCGCTCCAACCGTCAACGGAATCGGCGGGTCGGTGCAGCTTCTCGGGTCGGCTGCGTATGCCGTGGGCGCATTTCAAATCTCGGCCGGCTATGGATTTCAAATAGCGGGCGGTAGCGCCAACACGATCGGCTATTGGAACGAGCCGTTCTTTCCGTCGCTCGACCCGCACTTTGACGGCTCGCGCCTGAAGCTGCCGGTCGCATTCACCACCCACGCCGGGCAGGACGACACCAACGGTTTCTGGGCTGCCATTACCGATTTCCACGTTTCGTCGTCGCGCGGCGGATGGGCGATCAATGCCGGCTATATCCAGCCGGTACAGACGCTGCGCTTCGTCTACGCACCGCCACCGAGCCCCCTGACACCGCTCGCCATTATCCCGGTGCTACCCGAAACCTTGGGACCCGGTGCGCAAACGCTCGATGGATGGAATTCGCTTTCCGCGGCGATACCGATGGAGGGTGCGGAGTTCGTGAAAACCAGCGACACGACAACGATGGCGCTCGATGTTGCCTCGCTTCCGTCGCTGCCCGGAACCTCAACGCGCATGATCTCCGGCTCGGCGATCGACAACCGCGGCGACGGCAATCAATTCGGCGCCCAAATCCTCTACATGCATGAGAGCGGCGTTCCGATCGTCGCCGGGGTGCTCTTCGGTGCAGATCCGGTGCTCAACCCCAACTCCCAAGGCAACTTGCCGACGAGTTTGCTTTCGTCCCAACAACAGACGCTCGTCGGCGTGAGCCAATCGCTGCATCACAAGCGCGAGCACGGCCTGGTCGAAATCGGCCGCTCGTGGTACGCGGCGCAACCGGCACCGCTCAACGACGGGCGAACCGGTGGCTACTATCACCTGCAGTACGCGCACGATTTCAACGTGGGTACGTTCACGATCGACGGCTACCGCTTCGAGCCGCGCTACGCCCAAGCGGTCTTACCGTACGGCACGCCCGAGAATATTTGGAGTGTCGCCTGGTCGTGGCCGGGAGTTTGGCTCAAGTCAACGTATCA
>JBPYDW010000038.1:0-5332 GCA_051986335.1 Vulcanimicrobiaceae bacterium
CTTCGCATTCGCCGTTTCACCATACCAGTTTAATATTTCACGCGCACGTGAAATATTCTTGGGCTAGACTGCTAGCATGCAGCAAATTCGCGAAGCGCTCGATCCGCTAAGTGCGGCAACGCACCGCGACCCATATCCGTATTACGCCCGGTTGGTGAACGAGCGGCCGCTCTACTGGGACGAGAAATTGTCGTCTTGGGTCGCGTCCGGCAGCCGGGAGGTGGAAGCCGTTTTGCGGTCACCGGCGGTACGGGTGCGCCCGATCCAGGAGCCCGTTCCAACCCAGATCGATCGTTCCAGCACCGGCGCCGTCTTTGCGCTGTTCGCCCGCACCAACGATGGTTCGCGCCATGCAGGGCTGCGTTCGCACGTCGATCGCATGCTCGCATCGCTGCAGAACTGCCCCTTCGCCGAGATTGCAGGCGATTGCGGCTCGACCGATCTCAACGGCTTCGTCGAACGATTCCCCGCGTATGCGATGGCAGCGATGCTCGGTTTCGCGGGCAGCGAGCGCGCGAAACTCTTCTCCTTGATCCAGGATTTCACGCGAGCGTTAGCGCCCGGAGCCTCCGCGGAAGCCCTTCGCCGGGGATCGACGGCGGCAGACAGTTTGATCGCCCTGTTCAGTACCGTCGCTCTCGATCGCGATGTCGCGTCGGTTGCCGCCGGCATCAGCCTGCTGTTTCAAAGTTACCAAGCGACGCACGGATTGATCGCGAACACGCTGGTTGCCCTCGGCGCGCGGCCCGATCTGCTGAAGCGCATTCGCAACGACCGGACAGCGCTCGCTGCCTGCGTCCAGGAGACGCTGCGCTACGACTCGCCGGTGCAAAATACGCGGCGCTACCTCGCTCAGAGTGCGGACGTGGCCGGAGCGAGCATGCGCGCGGGCGACAGCGTGCTGGTGCTCTTGGCCGCGGCCAATCGCGATCCGGAAGTGAACCCGGAACCGCACCACTTCGACCCAATGCGACCGGCGCCACGAACGTTTTCCCTCGGCACCGGCGAGCACACGTGTCCCGGCGCATCGTTGGCCGTAATGATCGCGAGCGCCGGCGTGCGCTGCGTGCTTGAGTCAGGCTATGACGTAGTACGAGCGGCGAAGCGGTTTACGTACCTTCCATCGCAGAATTTGCGGATACCGTATTTCGACGCCGGCCCCGGCGACTAGACCTTCTGCGCGAACAACGAACCAAAACGGTCGCGCAGCGGCCAGGCGACGATGAACCAGAGTACCGCCGCGATCAGTCCGGGAACGATCGTACTCGGCATCATCGTAATATGAAACGCCAGGATGTTCGAAATGACGGCGGCGAGCACGACGATGGCCAGCGGAACGTAGCGGTTGATCAACAACAGCACTCCGGCAATGACTTGCACGCCGGAGGTAAACCAGATGAAGTGCGAACCGGCGGTGGCCGCCGTAAAGAGCGCGGCGTAGTGCGGAAGCACCGGCGGCGGCGGCATGAAAAACGCGAAGCCGTTGAGGCCCATCACGATAAAGATGAGCCCCAACAAGATACGCGCGATCGTAACGACGATGCTCATGTAGCGAGGTGCTCTTGGAGACGATCGAGGGTTTGGTTCCAGCCTTCTTCCATGCCCTCGAGGGCGAACTCACCCTCCGGCGTTACTTTGATGACGAACAACTCGAGCGTCAGCGTCGTCTTGCCGCCTTCTTCGGCCAGCGTCAGCTCGCTTCGCACTTCCAGCATTGGTTCGCGCGCAGCGTTGAGAGCGTAACTAATGAAGGTCAGACGTTCGGGCTCGACTACCTCGAGAAACTTTCCCGTCATTGGATAGGTATCGCCGAAGCCGTGCATGTCGAAGTTGATGGCGCCGCCCGGTCGCGGGTCGAGTTCGTTAACGGTGGTCGTAAAGCCGCGCGGACCCCACCACTGCGCCACATGCTTTGGATCGGTCCACGCACGCCAAACCAGAGTGCGGGGTGCTTTGAAGGTGCGGACGATCTTCAATCGGGGCTGATTGGTACTGACGTTAGTCATCGTTGGATACTCCTGAATCGTCACTCTGCATCTTGGCCAAGTAATCGTCGAGCCGGTCGAGGCGCGCGTCCCAAAATTTTCGATACTGTTGTGCCCACTCGACAACGTCGCGCAACGGACGAGCTTCGAGCCGGCAAGGCCGACGTTGCGCATCGCGCCTACGAGCGATCAGTCCGGCGCGCTCGAGCACTTTGAGATGCTTGGACACGCCGGGCAACGTCATCCCGAACGGTCGCGCGATTTGACTTACCGATCGCTCGCCGGAAGCTAACTGCGCGAGGATCGCTCGTCGCGTTGGGTCGGCGAGGGCGGCCAGCGTCAGACTCAGCTTGTCGGGTCGATCATATGAAACCATATAGTTAAGTAACCTATCGGTATAGTACGATTCGCAAAGCGCTACGTCAAGCCCGGCGAGATCGCCGCCAAGGGCGCTCGACACCCCATAGCCGGCGCGTCTTAATGACTCTTAAAATATTAGTTGACAAGTCGTTTGGTCCGGTGGTAGCCTGCTCTTAAAGATTTAAGAGAAAGGTTTTGCCGGGCATGCTGGTCCTCGCAGCTCTCGCCACGCTCGCGATCCCCACGGTACCCAACGACCCTCCGCTGGATCCACGTTCGGCGGCGGGATGGACGACGAGCGCGAGTTGCGCGCTGGGCTGGGACGTCGTTCACGGGCACCCGGCAACCGAAGTGACCACCGTTCACACCACGACCGACGGCAAGTTCTTGTACGTCCGTTTCGATGCGACGCAAGCCGAGCCGATCGCTGCGTCGCAGCATAGCGACGACGTTGGCCAGGGCAGCGACGACGCCGTGTGGGTCGACCTGTGGCCGACCGGCGCCGGCGGCTTCTACTATCAATTCCAGGCGACGCCGATCGGCACGCACTACGAAGCGTCTTCCGAGAACACTGCTTTCTCTCCGCACTGGCAAACGCAAGGAGCGATCATCGGCAACGGCTACAGCGTTACCATGGCCATACCGCTGGGCGTCGTGCGCGGTGCGCACGCCGGCAATTGGAAAGCGCAGTTCGTGCGTTACGTCCACGCGACGGGCGAGGAGGACGTTTGGTCGTACGATCAGACGCAAACAAACCCCGATGACTACGCGCGCGCCGGAAACATTTCGCTTCCGTTCGCAGCCGGTGCGGGACCGGCGCGCCCCAGGCCGCGCGCCGCCATCTACGCGCTGGGGCTATCGACAACGCCCGCTTACGGTGGATCTACCTCGCGCGTCGGCGCCGACGTTTCCATTCCGATCACGCCCACGGCGTCGTTCTTTTCGACGTTTCATCCCGACTACTCGAACGTCGAGCTCGATCAGCAGTCGATCTCGCCAACGGTGTACCAGCGCATCTACAGCGAGGTGCGGCCGTTCTTCACCCAGGCAAACCAGTTTTACAATAATTTCAACTGCGATGCATGTTCGGGCTATCGCACGATACTCTATACGCCCAACATTCCGACGCCGGCTCAAGGCTACGCCGTCGAGGGCAAGCAGGGGAACTTTGGATTCGCCGCGTTCGATTCGATCGGCGACGATCGCACCGACATCGCCAGCGCCTTGGACTACACCTCTCCCGATACGAAGTGGAACTCGTCGTACATGCGCGTCGCGGCCAACGTTCCGGGCACCACCGACGTCGCCCAAGAGCTCGGCACGTCGTGGTACGACCTCAAGCGCTTAAGCTTCTACGTAAACGTGGGAAACGAAACGGGCAGCGACGTCGCCAATCCGAGTCAGGCGCAGTTCATCGACGCCGGCGGCGGCTGGCAGAACCAGCACTTCGGCGTTTTTGGGTCGGTGCGGAACGTCGGACCCGAGTTCAATCCCTACGACGGCTTTGTCGCGCACGCCGGCATCGCCGGCTACGGCTTATACATGGCACGGATTTGGGACTTCTCGCCCAACGACAAGCTGGCATCGGCGGGAATCGGCGGCTTCGTCGATCGCTATCAGGGTCCGCAGTACGGCCAAGCACAGAGCGACAACTCCTTACAGCTCGACATTCTCACCAAGAGCGCGTGGGACTTCCAGCTTCTCACCGGATCGGACTATTGGCGCTTCGGGCAAACGCTATCGCCGATCTCGCAGAACGCCGGTTTCTCGATCACCTACCACAGCGGGTTGCAGACCAACAACCCCGGGCAGTTCCCCGCCCACGGCACCTCGGCGACGCCGACCCAGCTGCAATACTTTACCGGCGCGTACGGGAACGGCCGGCTGGATACTTGGTTTCGCACCTCGACGATTCGGGTCGGCGAGCGCGGGGCGCTCTCGATCGCCATCGATAACACCGCCCAGTGGATGCGCTACGGTGCGGACAACATCCAGTGGTTCGACAGCGTCAGCTACACGTTCCAAATCTCCCGCGACTCTTCCATCGCCTTCGGCGTGCGCAAGATCATCGGCTATCCTCCTCAGCCCAACGGCGGCGGCAACTGCGCGGGCACCTGCTCGAACGTCTCGATCGCCTATCACCTTCGCCTCAAACGATATGAATTTTACGTCGCGTACGGTAATCCGAACACGCTGACGACCGTGCCGCAAGCGATCTTCAAGGTGATCTTCTATGCCGGAGGCGAGAAGGGGGTGTAGGTATCCCCTTAACTCCGGTTCTTCAGCGTCCCCAAACAGGTAATCTCGCCCGACGTATTGATTTCGTAGACGACATTTCTTGCATCGACGTAGCTCGCCACCGGCGACGCGAACTGCGCGAGCACGTGGAATACGTCGGTGTCTTCCGGCACGTCGGAGAAGAGATCCGTGTGCAGGTCTGACGGAACCTGCGTACCGTTACCGGTCGGCTGCGGAACGTCGAGGACCGAGCGGTGCATCCGATGCCGCTCGATCAGCGTCTTGCCGTCGGCCGAGAAATGAAAGCGCTCGTCGCCGCCGATCGGGAAGATATTCGGCTTCGTCTGCGTCGGATAGAGGTAGACGAAAAACGTGCCGTCGGCTAACGGATACAGCGAAGCGTCGTAGGGGCGGTCAACCTGGCCGAAAAGCGTGCGGGCCGCGTCGATTCCGATGGCGTATGCCGACAACTGCGGCGGAATCGCGGTCGCGCTGGTCACGGGACCCGCGCTGTAGGTTGCTGGATCTGCGCCCTCGAGGGCAACAACTGCCGGAACGAACGCCGTCTTCGCATCGTTCAAACGCCCGAAGTAGACGGCCCACCGCGCGTTCTGCTGCAACGCGACGTACAATTGCTCGTCGTTGGACGGATTGGGGTTCGGCCCAAAGGCGACGTCGATCGCGTGCCAGGCCGCCTGATCGTACTCTTCCATGTATCGGCCACGACGGGTAATCGCCTGGAGTTGGGC
>JBPYDW010000039.1:0-18835 GCA_051986335.1 Vulcanimicrobiaceae bacterium
ACGGCAGCGACGATGCGCGCGAGCGCCTGCAATGCGTGCTCACCACCGATCCGGGAATGGGCGTCGTGCGGCATGCGGACGCCGGATACGAAGAAGCGATCGCCACCGCCGACGAAAAACACATCGACTGGCGCTTATAGGCGACGGCGGGTTCACAACGGGCGGACTGAAGCATTGCCATCGTCGGGACGCGCGCAATTTTGCATCCTGCAAAATTACTACTCACTTCGCGCTCGCTCTCGCCCTCCATGGCTTCACTCGCGCCTCAGATGCCCTCCTCACGGCAATGCTCCAGGCCGCCCGTTTTAAGCCCCGGACCGACGTGACGAAGGCGCGACGTATTGCTGTCCATTATTTCGGCGATGGCTTGAGAAGTGTAATGATGGACGGGGGCGATCCGACAGGGCACATGCTCGCACGCGCGCTCCGACGAGCGCGGGCCTTGCGCAGGATGCGCAACTTGGTTCCGAGCTTGCTCGCCCGCGCGAGCGGCGCGAACAGGAGCGTCACATGGATGTGGCGCGACGAGTGGCGCGGAGAGCATGTGCCCTGTCGGATCGCGGTCTCCTGATGCAGCAGTTGTTTGTTAGGGCGAAGGCGATCGTCACGTGCGATACGGATGCGCCGCAGAACGGCGTGTCGTTCGATGCGCTCGGACGGATCGACGAGGCGGCGATGATCGTCAACGACGGCGTGGTCGCCGCGATCGGCGAGGAGCGTGAGCTTTCCGTCGAGGCTTCCGCGCTCGCGCAAGAACTCGATCTGCGCGATTGCATCGTCTTTCCGGGCTTTGTCGACGCGCACGCGCATCCGCTCTTTGCCGGGGACCGCGAGCCGGATTTCGCCGCCCGCCTGCGCGGTGAAAAGCCGCAGCTCGGCATGCTCTACACGGTGGAGCGGACGCGCGAGGCGCTAGCGTCGCCGGGGACCTTTTGGGAGAAGACCGTCGCACCGCGGTTGCGGCTGATGCTGGCTCACGGAACCACGACGCTCGAAACGAAGACCGGCTATGCGCTGACGGCAGCCGGCGAGATCGCGCTGTTGGATCTGATAGCACAAAATGACGCGGCCGACATCCCACGGCTCGTGCCAACCGTGCTCGGCGCGCACGCGTTGCCGCCCGAGTTTGCCGCCGAGGGCAGTTTCGTCGACTACCTTATCGCCGAACTGCTACCCCAAGCGCGAGTACATGGCGCGATCTACGCCGACGCATTTTGCGAGCCGGGGTTCTTCTCGCCGGCGCAGACGCAGCGCTATCTCGAGGCGGCTCGTGCCGCCGGACTTCGCTTGCGCGTGCATTGCGACGAGATGGCCTACGCGGGTGCGGCCGCTATGGCGACGCGCGTCGGCGTCGATGCGGTCGACCACTGCAACTACATCCGCGAGTCCGACGTGTCGGCGATCGCCGAGCGCGGCGTCGTTACGGTGGCATGTCCGGCGACGATCGCATACCTCGACCTTCCGCAGCAAGTTCCGGCGCGAGCGCTACTGGAACGTGGAGGTGCGGTGGCGCTTGCCAGCGACTTCAATCCGGGCACCTCGCCGTGCTTCAACCTTCAAACGGTTGCATACTATGGCCGTTCGCTCTTCGGGCTGAGCGCGGCCGAGGCGCTCTACGGCGTCACGCGTGCGGCCGCAGCGTCGTTGCGCGTCGGCGGCGGCGTATTGCGCCCGGGGAGCTCGGCCGATTTCGTCGCGCTGCAGCTCGACTCGCCCGAAGAGTTTGGCTGGCAATTCGGTGGTAATATCGCGCGCTGCGTCGCGCGTGCGGGCATCGCGGCGTGAACGAGCTCGTGCGCTGTGCGCGCGCGCTGGTCGGCGGCGAGCTGCGCGAAGACTACGCTTTCGCGGTGCGTGGCGGAACGATTCGCGAGGCGGGTTCGTATCGCGACATCGCGCCGCTCGTCGCTGAATTACCGGCGCGAGCCTTTCCCACGGATCGACTCGTCGTTCCCGGCTTCATCAACGGTCACAGCCACGCGTATCAGGTGCTGCTGCGCGGCTGGGCCGACGATCTTTCGTTTGCGCGCTGGCGCAGCGATGCACTCTACAAGGTCGTGCCGCAGCTTTCTCCCGACGACGTCTACTGGACGTTTGCCTTTACCTTTTCCGAGATGCTCGCTGCCGGTATCACGACGGTCGCCGAGTTCTTCTACCTCAACGGAGCCGGCAACGCCCACGCCGAGGCGGCAATCCGCGCCGCGCACGACGTCGGAATTCGGTTGGTCTTCGCCCGCACGTGGATGGATGCCGACTACGCGCCGGTCGAGTTTCGCGAAAGCATCGATCGTGCCGCGACGCGAACCGCCGAGCTGATGAAACGATTTCCTGAGGCAAACGTGTGCGTTGCGCCCCACTCGCTGCATGCCGCTTCGCCGGCCATGATTCGCGCGGCGAGGGAGTTCGCCGACGAGCGCAATTGCGCGATTCACCTGCACGTCGCCGAAGCGGAGTACGAAGTCGCGCAGGTGCACGCACTGCACGGCGCTACGCCGATCCTATTTTTGGAACGGCTGGGCGTCCTGTGCGATCGCTTGGTGGCAATTCACGCGATCTATCTCAGTGAGGAAGAGAAGGATCTGCTCGCGCATCGCGGCGTTCGAGTGGTGCACAATCCGATGACCAATCAGTACTTGGGCGACGGAATCTGCGACGTCGTCGGTCTGCAGGAGCGGGGCGTGGTAATGGGATTGGGCACCGACGCCGACGTCAAGCCCTCGCTGATCGACGAAATGCGCTCTGCTTCCTTGCTTGCCAAGATTGCGCGGCGTGACGGGAGCGCGTTGCCGGCGCGCACGGCGTTCGCGCTCGGCACGTCGCAAGGCGCCACCGCGTTGGGCTTGCCTGCCGGCGACTTAATAACCGGTGCGCCGGCTGACTACACCGTTCTCGACGCGCGCCGCATCGACGCGTGGTCGCCTGCGGTAAATGCGGTCGTGCAGCGAGGCGAAGATCGATGGGTACAAGCGACCATCGTCGGCGGAAGGCGCGTCTACTCCGGCGAACCTTCGGCTATCGCACGTCAGGCGGAAGCGACGGTGGCGACGATTGCTCGCCGAGTCATCCCCTGACCGTTTTAGGGAGGATTCGATGAGCACTCGTCCTCTGATACAGATTGCAGCTGCCGCGGTCGCCATCTACGCACTTGCTGCGTGCGGCGGCGGAAGCACTGCGAGTAACGCCGCTAATCAAGCCGGCAACGCTGCAGGCAATGCCATGAATGCGGCTGCCGGAGCGATGGCTGCGATTCCACGTAACCTCAATTGTGGCATGCAGCAACCGGTCTGGGTAAACACCGCAACTCATGCATTCCATCGGCCGGGCGACCCGTATTACGGCCGCACCAAAGAAGGCCAGTACATGTGTGAATCGGCTGCCGTCGCGGCCGGCAATCATCTTGCCGGCAGCGGCAAGGGCGGCGGCGGTATGCAAGGCGGCGGCTACAACAGCAACTACAACAGCGGTGGCAGCGGCTACAACAATAACAACGCCAACAATAGTAGCAACGGCTACAACAACAACAGCAGCGGCATGAACAACAATTCAATGAGTGGCCCTTCGGGCACACGCCGCCATCATCGTCACCGGCGCAGCTCCAGTAACGAATAACGCGCCTCGCCGGACGCACGTAAACATTTCGCCCGCTCTACAACAGCGGGCGAATCGCTTTCATGAATGGGGTAAAGCGGCGATTGTTGTCGTCGCTCGATTCTAGGCCGGTGTAGACGACGATCACGTACCCGGCTCCCTGCGCCGTTTCGAGAATTCCGCCGTCGTGCGTGACCTCGTCGGTGTCACCGGTTTTGTGGTAGAAGCGATCTCCGGCGCTTATTCCGCGACTCAGCTTGTCGTTGAACTGCTGCCGTCCAAGCGTTGCGCGCAGCGCGTCGGCGTGAGGAACTCCATCACCGGCGATCAGCTCGAAGATCCTGGCGCAATCGGTTGGCGGGTGAGTATTGCGGTGCACCCCGTCCCAACCCGGGTCGACGATCAGCGGCTCCGATCCCGACAGCTTGCGGCAGAACGCCGTCCCGTGCAGTCCGTACTTCTGTTGAATCGTGGCCGTTGCGCGCTCGCGGCCAAGAATATCGTAAAACATGTTGGTGGCCACGTTGTCGGAGATGGTGATCATCAGCTCGATCAGCTCGACGACGCCGGCGCGATAGCCCGGCACCAGCGGCGAAGGCTTGTCGTTGAAGGTCATGTTCGCTGGCGTGACTTCAAAGCGATCGGCGGTCGAGAGCCCGCCTGCAGCCACGGCGTCGTAGGCAACGACGGCGAGTGGCACCTTGATCATGCTCGCCGGATAGAAGCTCCGCTCCGCGTCAAAGCGGACGTCGAGCCCTCCGTCCAGGCGGTTGACGATCACTGCCGCCGGTTCTAAACCGGCGTTGTGAGCGGCGGCGGCAATGCTCGCCTGAGTAAGCACCCGGCCCTCTTCGCCCTACGGACGTGCTTCCCGCCGGGCAAGCGAGCGGGTGTCGCGCAAGTAAGTACTTGCATTCATGAGGGGAAGGTGATATATTTGCGTGCAAGTACATACTTGCAGCACTGAGGAAGTTAACCACCGTGGAACCCCTGGTCATCGAATACAGCCCCGCCGCTCTGCCGGCGCTCCAGGCCGCCGTCATGGGCGCCATCGACGCCGGCGCGACCAACCTAGTGCTGGACCTCGACTCGATCTCGGATTTGGACAACGCGGGCGTGCGCGGGCTGATTTCGCTGTTGCGGCGGTCGCGCGATCGCGGCCGCGAACTGGCGTTGCGCTCGACCAAGCCGAGCGTTCGCAAGACGCTGCACGAGACGGCGCTGGACAGAATTTTTGCCGTTACTCCGGCGGAGGCCGCGTGAGGCGAGGCGTGTTTGCACCGCCGGCGCTGATCGCATGGCTTTTGGTGGCGTTTGCGCCGGCCGTGCACGCCGACGACGCCGGCGGGGTGATCGCAAAGATGGTCGGCCGCAATCCGACGCTGGATTCGTATCGCACCCGCGTGCACGTCAACGTGCACATGACCAGTTTCCCGTACTTCGCGCCAACGCTGGATGGTACGTCGTACTACAAGCGGCCGGATGAATACGAGGTCGTCTTCGATCGCGTGCCTGGCTACGCAAAGGGTTTTTCGCGCCTGTTCAACGACGTCGGCGATCCTGGTTCGTGGCCGAAACTGAACGACATCGTCGTCGATAGCCGCGTAGAGCTGAACGGCCGCCCGATGATAGTGCTGCGCTTGACGAAGAAGATCCACAGCGACATTCTTGCCTACGCGTTGGCATTCGTCGACGAGCAAAATTATACGCTGCCGCAGATGGAGTGGCATTACACCAACGGCGGCGTCATTACCATGACTCAACAGTATCGAAGCGAAGGCGCTTATTCGCTGATTTCGTCGCAGCATGCGACCATCCACATTCCTTTCGTCCACGCCGTGGCCGACGCTTCTTACGCGCCATATCAAACGAACGTCCCGGTGGACAGTCAGGTGTTTAGCATACGATGAAATCTCTCGAACAGCGCGCGGTGACGACGTCACCGGAAGAGACCCGCGATCGCATCATTGCCGCGGCTCGCTCGGTAATGTCTCGCAAGGGAAAGCGCGGTGCGACCACGCGTGAAATCGCAGAAGTAGCCGGCGTAAACGAGGCGACGCTCTTCCGGCACTTCGGCAGCAAGGAGCAGCTGATCGTCGATGTTGCCCAGCGCTCGTGCGGTGTAAGCGAGCTGCGAAACGTCGCCCATCGGATGAGCCACAACATCGAGGACGATCTGCTCGAGCTTGGGCGCACGATGATGGCGAACATGGAGTCGGCCCGCGACATGATTTGCTGGTCGTTGGTTGAGGAAGACTACGATGAGAACGTGCTGGCATCGACGACCTGGCGGCCGGCGACGGCGATTCACGAAGTCATCGAGTCCTACTTTCAAACGTGGGTTGCCGAGGGCACGTTGAAGGGCGATGCCAACAGGCTAGCGCTTACCTTCATGGGATTTATTTTCACCCACGTCCTAACGCAGAAGAAGCTCGATTTGAAGCGGATCTTGGGCAACCGCGATGACGCGCTGCGGTATTATATTGGCGTGTTTCTCAACGGGGTAAGGAGCAACTGATGGAGTCTCGCGAGGCCGAAAAAACTACTCAGGCCACGCCAACCAATGGCGTTGGACACTCGGTAGCGGAAACGAACGGCGCAAACGGCGGCGACGGATCTCGCACGGGTCCGCGCAAGCGATACATCTTTGGCGCCATCGGTGTACTCCTCGCGATAGCGGGGCTGATCTGGGGCATCCGCTACTTCATATATGCGCAGGCGCACGAATCGACCGACGATGCTCGCGTCGATGCTAACGCCGTGCAAGTGAACAGCAAGATCACGGAGCGCGTCAATCAGATTCTCGTCGACACCAACCAGCCGGTGCACAAAGGCCAGCTGCTCGTAGTTCTGGATTCCAGCGATTCGCAAGCGAAGCTGGCGCAGGCGCAAGCGAACTACGATCAAGCGTTGGCCAATCAACGCACGCTGACGGCGCAGGGTCACGGTGGCGTCGTAGCCGCGCAGGCCGACATTACCAGCGCGAACGCCCAAGTGCCGATCGCCCAATCGGGCGTGGGCGTCGCGCAAGCGCAGTTCAACGCAGCGCAAGCCCAGGTTCCTGCCGCGCAACAAGAATTTGCAAAAGCGGAAGCGGATTTGGGTCGCACCGAATCTCTGGTCTCGACCGGCGACGTTCCGGCACAGCAACTCGATGCGGCGCGAGCCACGGCTGCCTCGGCGGCTTCGCAACTGCAAGCCGCGCGCTACGGCGTGAGCGAGGCGTTAGCTAACGTGACCGCCGCTCAGCAGAAGGTAGACGCGACGCAGGCCGGTGTGGGCTCTGCCCAGGGCGGACTGCTGACCGCGCAAGGAAAGTTGGCGCAGAGCGCCGACCCCAGCCAGGTCGAATCCTTTAGGGCAGCGCTAGATCTAGCGAAGCAGAACCTGGGATACACGCGGATCTACTCCCCGATCGACGGATACGTCGGCGAGAAGAGCGTAGAGGTCGGCCAGACGGTCAATCCGTCGGTGACGCTGATCACTTTGATTCCCAACGACATCTTCATCACCGCGAACTTCAAAGAAACGCAGATGGGCTCGATGCGTCCGGGTCAGCCGGTGGACATTCGCGTCGATGCGTACCGCGGCGTCGCTTTTACCGGCCGCGTCGAATCGATCAATCCGGCGTCGCAAAATACCTACGCGCTGGTTCCGGCGCAGAATGCGACCGGCAACTTCGTGAAGGTCACGCAACGCATACCGGTTCGCATTAGGTTCGACAACAACGTCGACTTCGCAAAATATCCGATGCGGCCCGGCATGAGTGTCGAGGCTTCGGTCAGGGTTCGCTAAGAATTGCCATGGCGATGCAACAGAGCGCGGTCGTAGAGTACGGCCTGCGCAGGGTCCTCGTAAGCATTGCGGTCATTACGGCCACGCTGCTGGAGATCGTCGACACCACGATCGTGAACGTCGCGCTGCCGAACATCCAAGGCAATTTCGGCGTGGCGGTCGATCAGGGTGCCTGGATCGTCACCGGCTATATCATTGCCAACGTGATCGTCATTCCGCTAACGCCGTGGTTGGCGGCCCGCTTTGGCCGGCGCCAATATTTCTTCGCCTCGATCGTCATCTTCACCATCGCCTCGTTGATGTGCGGCCTGGCGCCGAACTTCTCGCAGCTGGTCTTCTGGCGAATCGTTCAGGGCATGGGCGGTGGCGGGCTGATCTCGACTTCGCAAGCGACGCTGCGCGATACGTTCCCGGCGAAGAGTCAGGGCACGGCACAAGGCATCTTCGCGATGGGCGTGATCGTCGGTCCCGCGCTCGGCCCGCTGATCGGTGGTTGGTTCACCGATAACCTGACGTGGCGTTGGGCGTTCTTCGTCAATCTTCCGATCGGCGTCATCGCTGCGATTCTCACCTGGTTCTACATGCGCAACCCAGAGGTGCCGCAGGTTCGCAAGCTCGATTGGATGGGGCTGGCGTTTCTGGCGATCGGGTTGGGCTCGATGCAATACGTGTTGGATCAAGGACAAAGCTACGACTGGTTCAGCGATCCCAATATTCGCCTCTTTACCGCGCTGGCCGCCGCCGGACTCATCGGCTTCGTCGTGTGGACGCTTCGCTCCGCGATTCCCGTCGTCGACCTGCGCGTGCTGCGCTTCCGGCAAGTTTTTGCCGGCAGCATACTGGGCATGGTTCTGGGCATAAGCTTATACGGATCGGTGTTGGTGTTACCGCAATACCTGCAAAACTCGCTCGGCTTTACCGCCACGATGTCGGGTGAAACCGTGCTGGTACGTGCGTTGGCGGTAATGATCTTTACGCCGATCACTGCCGCGTTGGCCGGGCGCGGCGTGATCGACGTGCGCATCTCGACGGCGTTGGGGTTCGTTCTGCTCGGCATTTCCAACTGGATCTTGGCCGACGTCACCACCCCGGTCTCGCAGTTTTCCACGTTTATCTTCGCGCTGGTGATCAGCGGAATCGGGCTCTCGCAGATCTTCGTTCCGCTTTCGCTGGCCGTGCTGGGCGGAGTTCCGGACAAGGACGTTCCGGCAACCTCGGCGTTCTTCAACCTTTCGCGCCAGGTAGGGGGGAGCATTGCAACTGCCGTGCTTGTCACCTTGCTTGTGCGCGGCGTCACGGTGCATCAAACGGCGCTGGCATCGGACGTCAACCTACGCAGCGCCGCAACCGCACAATACTTGCAGCAAAACGGCGGCGAGCAGTCGACGCAAGGGCTAGCCAGTCTCGAGAATTTAGTGGAAGGCCAAGCGTTGGTGCAGTCGTACGCGGACACGTCGCGGCTGGTTGCGATCGTCTCGATCGCCCTGGCGCCACTGGTGCTGTTGCTCAAGCGGCCGCGCGTCGGCGAAGGCGCCGCGGCGGCCGAATAGGAGTTATCGTGTATCACCGTAGTCTTTGGCTAGTCGTGTTGCTCGGGCTGATCGGCGTAGGTTTCACGCCCGGCGCGGGAGTCGCGCAGCAGATGCCGGCCGTTCCCACCGTCGCACCGGGCTACTCCGCCCCCGTGGCCTCACCCAGTCCACCGTCGATCGTCGGAATCGTTGCCCAGCCGTTCGTCGGCATTCAGCTCAACGACGCGATCGGCATGGCGCTGCTGCGCAATCCCGACTTGGCAGTGACCGCGTCGGATCGGCGCATCGCCGAATATCAGGTGGTAGCGGCCAAGGGCGCATTCGACGTGCATTTCATGGTCGAACCTTCGGTCACGCACGGGTCGATCGCCCCGAGCAACCCGTTCTTCGGCGGACCCGACTTCGGACCGCAGGTAATGAACGAACAGCAGATTGCCGGCGGCATCCAGGGGCAGCTCAACGGCGGTCAACAGTACAACATTACGCTGTCCAACGCGCGTATCGACAATAATTCGCAATTCAATTCCTTCAATCCGTATTACGAACCGACGCTCTCCTTCAACCTGACGCAACCGCTGCTGAAGAACGCCGGCGAGAACGAGGCGCACAATGCGCTGACGCTGGCAATCATCGGCTCGGACGCCGGAGAAGCGCAGACGCTCACCAACGTCTCGCAGACAATTGCCAACGTCTCCAGCGCATATTGGGACCTGGTCGCGGCCTGGCGCAACGTTGCCATTCAGGAAGAAGCGCTCCACGAGGCCGTGCAGCAGCAAGGCAGCACCGAACGTCAGGCGGCGCACGGCGTCGCTGCAAAGATCGACGTCGTGCAATTCCAAAGTCAGGTGGCGATGTTTGAAGACAACGTCTATTCAGCCTTTCAGGACGTTTCCCGGCTGCAAAACGAGCTGAAGAATCTCATCGCTCAGAATCCCGGCGATCCCATCTGGCGAGCAAACTTGGTGCCAACTTCACCGGTCCTACAGCTCCCGCAAGCACCGACGCTCGACGCGCTGGTGGCCGCTGCGGTTCGCCAGCGACCCGAGGTGCGCGAAGCGCTCGACAAGCAGAAGCAGGCCGACGAAAACGTTCGTTTCGCTCGCAATCAGACCAAGCCGCAAGTCGACCTCAAGCTCGGCTACACCAACAACGGCTTTGCCGGCGGCCTGAGCAACTCGCCGGTCTTCGCGGCGTTCCCCAACCTCCCGCCGACCCCGCCGTACTTGATTGGCGGAAATAGTACGGCCTACACCAATTTTTTCCAGAACAAATTCCCGACGTATTCTGCCGGTATCTTGTGGACTGCGCCGATCGGCAACAATACGGCCAAGGCCGATCTGCAGATCGCGCAAGAGCAAGAGCGAATCGCCCAGATACAAAACTCGGGAACGCTGCAGAACGTCGCCTTTGAAGCGCGCAATGCGCTGCAGAGCTATCAATCGGCGCTCTCGCGATTGTCTGCCGCGCGCGTATCGCGCGAGACGGCCGAGCAAGTTTATGCCAGCGAGCTTCGCAAGTACCACAACGGCGTGAGCACGACGTTTCTGGTCCTTCAGCGCCAGCTCGAAGTCGCCCAGGCTCGTGGTCGAGAGCTGCAGGCGCAGACCGACTTGAATAAGGCCGTCGTCGAATTGCAGCGGGTGAGCGGCGACAGCTTGCACCTCAATAACGTCAACCTCGACACTTTGGGACAAGGAGCACAGCAACAATGACTCGCGTTCCGCGCCGCAGCGGCGCCTACGGTCCACTTGCTCAGCGCAAGCTCGCCGAGCGGACTGCGGTGCTCTACGCGCGCGCGCTCGATCGTTGGACGATGCGGTCGCCGTTCGGAAAGTAGGATAATCGCCTAAAAGCCGCCGGCGGCGAGTTTGTCCAACAACCACACGAGATCGCCGTCCCGTGGGGAGACGATCTGGGCTGGATATTTTACCGGGTCGTACTCGCCGTTACGGACGGTCGCGACGGCTTGCGCCTTGTCGGAGCCTTCGACGGCGAACACGACGGCGCGGGCGTTGTTGATCACCTTCGGCGTGATCGTAAGCCGATCGGTTTGCGTCTCTTCAGAGTACGTTGCCCGCACCAACGCGTCATCGTCGGTGAGGGGATCGGTTCCGGGGAAGAGCGAGGCGGTATGCGCGTCCCTGCCGATGCCGAGCATCACGAGGTCGAGCCGTGGGGACTGAGAGCGATCGGCGAGCAAGATCTCGGCGTATTCGCGAGCCGCCTCGGGTGGCGGGTCCTCGCCGCGCATGCGATGCACGTTGTGCGGGGGCAGCGGCACGCGGCCCAGCAGCGCCGTTTCCGCCATCAAGTAGTTGGAAAGCGGGTCGGTCGGCAGCACGCAGCGCTCGTCGCCGAAATAGACGAAGACGTCCTTCCAGTTTATAAGGCCGCCCTTATAGCCCGCCAGCACTTCGTATGCCGCGCGCGGCGTGGATCCGCCGGCGAGTGCCACGTAGAATGCGCCGCGCTCGGCGATCGCCGAACGCGCGGCGTCGGCGAAGAACGCCGCCAACGCGGTGGCCAAGCTCGATGGGTCGGCATAAATTTCCGTCTGCCCCGGATTACGCGACATCGAGGATGCTGCGCGTCGCTTCGATGGTGGAGCGAAAAACCTCGGAGGTGTCGGGCCAGAGGATCGCGTGCTCGATCAGCGCGACGATCGAAACGTCGTGAATAGGCTCGCAGTGAGGACGCCGCTTTTTGGGACCGTCGACGCTCATGCAAACGAGCGTGTCATCGTTTTCGTCGAGCGCCACGCGAAACACGGTTTCATCCGAGGCCCCGAGCTCTACGCTGCGAACGCGACGCGGTTCGCCCTGCATCGCAACCGAATACGCGATTGGCTCGCCACCGATCCCGACGAATTTCCCGGGACCGTCGACCTTCCATCCCAGCCGGCTTGCCAGCCAGCCCAGGAGATAGTACGCCTCGGCTTGAGAGCCGGCGGTTACACCCACTCGTCGCAGCTCGTGCAATTCCAGCGCGAGGTCGCTGTCGTCAAAGAAGAGTGCGATCGTCTCTTGCCAGGGCGCTAGGCGCTGGTACGCAAGGTCTTGCACTGCCAACCGCCGCGCGGATGAGAAGTATTCGGTAAGCTCTCGCAACGCAACCAGATCGGACCCAACCCGCGACGAATCGAGTATCAAGCTGTCGGCGCACGCGTTGAGCGCGAGAAACGCGGGGTCGGTCAACATCTCGCGTCCGCCCCACGCCAGCACCGACGGCACGTCGCGCACGGTCAGCGCTCGCGCGATCGCAGCCAGCGACGCCGGGCTAATGCCGCGAATTCCAACGTCGATCCATTCGCCGCACGCGATGTGGGACGCCGATGTGAACGTTTCGGTCTCGTGTAAAGACGGGGCGGCGGTCGCATCCAGCATGACGATGCGCGCCGGGTGCATCTGCCCGATGGCGCGGGCGCGCTCGCGCATCCACTCCAGGATCGCGCTATCGTCGCAGTAGGCGAGCAGCGTGAGCGTCGAGGTCGTCGCACCGGCGCAACCTTCTTGCCCGGCGTAGAGCTCGTGAAGAATTGTTGTGACGTCGATCGCCATCATCGCGCCGCGCTCATATGTTGCGCCATCCGGCGAATAGTTTGCGGGCTTGGTCCGGCCCTTGACTTCCGGCGGCGTAGTTCGGGAAGCTCGTGTCCTTTCGACTGCTCCACCCATCAAGGATCGGAGTCACGATTTCCCAAGCCCGCTCGACCGCATCCCAGCGAGTAAACAACGTCTGATCCCCGCGCATCGCGTCCGAGATCAATCGTTCGTAAGCGGGTGGCGACTGTATGCCAAATCCCTGCCCGTAGCTGAAGTCCATCGAGACGCTGCGGACGTGAGTCTTTGGCCCCGGCACCTTCGCTTCGAAACGCAATGACAGCCCTTCGTCCGGCTGTATCTTGACAACCAGCACGTTCGGTTCGATTTCATCGGTGTTCTCGCCGTAGAGCCGATGCGGAATCGACTTGAACGTCACCGCGATCTCCGAGACTTTGCGTGCCAACCGTTTGCCGGAGCGAAGGTAAAACGGCACGCCGGCCCAGCGCCAGTTGTCGATGAACAGCCGGACCGCAGCATAGGTCTCGGTGTTGGAATCGGGTGCAACATCGGGTTCCTGGCGATAGCCGATCACCGGTTGTCCGTCGATCTCGCCGGGTCCGTATTGACCGCGCGCCGTCGCGCGCAAAACGTCGTGAAGCGTAAGATCGCGCGTCGACTCGAAGACTTTGAATTTTTCGGTGCGGATCGCGTCGGCGTCGGCACTGGCCGGCGGCTCGATGGCGACCAGTGCCATCAGGTTCATGACGTGGTTCTGAATCATGTCGCGCAGCGCGCCGGCGTTGTCGTAGTACGCACCGCGCCCTTCGACGCCGATGGTCTCGGCCGACGTAATCTGCACCGATTCCACATAGTTGCGGTTCCAAATCGGCTCGAAGATGACGTTAGCAAAGCGCAGCGCTATGATGTCTTGGACCGGCTCCTTGCCCAAATAGTGGTCGATGCGGTAGACCTGCGATTCGTCGAAGACCTTCTCGACTTCGGCCTGCAAGGCTCGCGCGCTGTTCAAATCGGTGCCGAACGGTTTCTCGATGACGATGCGCGTCCAACCGCGCGTGTTGCTGCGCGGATCGAGACCCGCCGTCTTGAGTTGACCGATGATCTTGGCGAAAACCGGCGGCGGCGTCGCGAGGTAGAAAAGATGGTTTCCGCCAGTATGCAGTTGCTCGTCGTTCTGCTCGAGCACGGTCTTGAGCTGGGCGAAGTGACGGGGGTCGTCAAAGTCCGCGGCAATGTAGCGGATCGTCGATGCGAAGTCGTCCCACAACGAGCCGCTGGGTTTAGGGCCGTAGGCAAACTGATCGAGTTGCTGCTTGCAGTAGTCACGGAACGATTGGTCGGTGAAGTCCGAACGCGCGAAGCCGACCAAACCGAATCCGGTCGGCAATGCGCCGCGCCGGCGCAGTTCGTAGATCGAGGGCAACAGCATCCGCTTGAACAGGTCGCCGCTAGCGCCGAAGAAGACGATCGAGCACGGGTCGCTGATGCGGTCGCTGACCAATCCCGCCCGGAGCGGGTTGGTGGCAACTCCATCGCTCGCGCCGGTTGCGGTCGCCGTGCCGTTAGGCATGCGGTGTTTCGGCTTTGACGGCATGACCGCCGAACTGATTGCGCAGCGCGGCGATCACTTTGGCGCTGAACGATTCGTCCTGCCGGGAAGCGATTCGGGCTAGAAGCGATAGGGTGATGACCGGAGCCGGAACGTTCTCGTCGATCGCTGCTTGGACGGTCCAGCGCCCTTCGCCGGTGTCGTCAACGTAGCCGCGGATATCTTTTAGACCGGGATCTTCGGCGAAGGCGCGGGCCGTAAGTTCGAGCAGCCACGACCGGATGACGCTTCCGTGGCCCCACAGTTCGGCGAGCTGTTCCAGGTCGTACGTGAACGGCGCCTTCTCCAGGATCTCAAACCCTTCACCGTACGCTTGCATCAAGCCGTACTCGATGCCGTTGTGCACCATCTTGGAGAAGTGCCCGGCTCCTGCCGGACCGACGTGCGCGTAGCCGCCCGGCGGGGCGAGGGTGAGGAAGATCGGCTCCGCCGCTTTCACCGCGGCATCGTCGCCGCCAACCATCAAACAGTATCCCTCTTCGAGACCCCAAACGCCGCCACTGGTGCCGGCGTCGATCATCGAAACGCCCTTGGCCTTACAGCGCTCGTACAGCGCGAGTCCATCCTTATAGTTCGTGTTGCCGCCGTCGATGATGATATCTCCGGGCCCAAGCGCTGCGGCTAGCGCATCGACCGTATCGTCGGTCGGCTTACCGGAGGGGACCATCACCCAGACGACGCGCGGCGATGCCTGAAGTTTCGCGACGGTGTCGGCGAGCGAGTTCGCGCCGGTCGCGCCGCCCGCGGCGGCCGCTTTCACCGCATCGGGGTTCCGGTCGAATGCGACGACGGAATGACCGCCACGTTGAAGCCGCGTCGTCATGTTGGCGCCCATCCGTCCCAAGCCCACCATTGCTAGCTGCATGGTTACGCCTTCGCGGTGAGCGCGTCGTCGACGGCAGCGAGCAACGCTCGCAGCCCATCGTGCACGCTGCCCTTGAGATGGACGCGTACGCCACGGCGGCGGCGCTTGTCGAGCGACTGCCAATCACCCAAGGCCTGAGCGGCGATCAACGTGCGGAAACCGACCTGCATTCCGGGAATTGCCGGATCGGTGGGCGCGTCGGCGACGATCTGCAGTGCGACCAGCGAATCTGGGCCTCCCTTATGAAGCTGACCGGTCGAATGGAGGAAGCGCGGCCCGAATCCGACGGTCGTCGCCACTTTTCGTGCGTCGCGAATCTTGACGCGAAGCTCCCGCAACAACTCTTCGTGTTGCGCATTGCGTGCGATGTAAGCGGTGATCGCGACGTAATCGTGGAGAACGATTTGGTTGACCCAGCCCGCAAGCGCGGCGGCGACGTCGCGGTTAGGCAACATCGCACTTCCTGAAAGGAACGTAACATCGAACGCTTCGCCGGCGACGTTGGCGGACGGCTCGTCGAAGGAGCCTTTCTGCAGGTATTGCGCCAGCAGCGCTTTGGTGTTGTCTTTTGACTCTTGAACGTTGGGTTGATCGAACGGGTCGATCTGTAGCAGCGAGCCTGCGGCCGCAGTAGCAATTTCCCAAACGTAGAATTGCTCGCCGACATCGTAGGCGTCGTTCATCGCCAAACGAACGATGGGCTGGCCCGCGTCTTCCAGCGCGCGTATCGCTTCGGCATTCCGCTCGTCGCCGGGCATGTTCGCGCCCACGTAGGCGAAGATGCGATCGTCGCTGTAGACGGATGGCGGGCCAAGCGGTTCGCCTTCGATCGGGATGATGCCCTTGCCCATCTTGCCGGTGGACTCGGCGATAAGCTGTTCGGCCCAAGCCCCAAAGGCGCTCACCCGCGGATGGGTCACGATGGTCAGCTTGTCGCGGCCGGCGAGAGCCGCGCCGCCGATCGCTGCGCCGAAGCGCACGCCGCTGGCATGGGCCGGCGCGACCGTCTTATCGTTGGCATGCATCGCGCCCAAGCCGCGATCGAGCAGCAAGTTGATGTCGTACCCGGCGATGGTCGCCGGCAAGATGCCGAAGAACGACAATGCCGAGTAGCGTCCGCCGATATTCGGGTCGTTTTCGAAGCAGGCGCGGAAACGGTTGGCCTTCGCCTCGGCGACCAGCGTCGTACCCGGATCGGTAATTGCGATGAAGTGACTGCCGGCCTTATCCGAGCCGACTGCCTTTGAGACTTTCTCGTGGAAGAAGGCGTAGAACGCGTTTGGCTCGGTCGTCGTTCCACTCTTGCTGGCGACGATGAACAAGGAGCGGCGAAGATCGATGGCCGCTTCGAGTTCTTCAATCTGTACCGGATCGGTCGAGTCGAGGACGTGCAATCGCGGGAAGCCTTCGATGTGGCCGAAGGTTTCTTGCAAGATGTCGGGGGCGAGCGAACTCCCGCCCATTCCAAGCACGACTGCGTCGGCGAAGTTGTTCTTTATGCCCTTCGCAAACGTCAGCAGGTTTGGCACCGACTCGAGCAGATGCTGCGGAATATCGAGCCAGCCCAGCGCATGGGCGATGATCTCGACGTGATCGGGTTGGGTCGTCCACAGCGAAGCGTCCTTGGCCCACAAGCGAGTAAGAAAGTCTTCCTTGGCCAGCGCGGTCAACGCGTCGTCCAGGTTCTTTTCGTTGCGCCCAAACGCCGTCGCCACCCGCTGCGCGCCGGAGGCGAGCTGCTTTTGCTTGTAGACGATGGCACCCAGCAATGCGGCAAACGAGTCGGAGAACGAAGCGAGTCCTTCCACCAAGAGCTCGTGGGTGACGTCGTACAGCGAGATTCCGGCATTTTGCAATGCCGACATCGTCGCGCGCGCTTCGTCGAGGCCCTGCTCGATAGTGTCGGGCACGACGTTCCCATGATCCAGCAATGCAGCCAGCGTTTGTGGCGGCATCGTATTGATCGTGTCGGGCCCGATCACCGGCTCGACGTACATCAGATCGGGATAGTTGGGATTCTTCGTCGAGGTGCTCGCCCACAGCGGCCGTTGCACCGCCGCGCCGGCGGCTCGTAGCTCGGCAAACTCGGCGCCGAGGAAGAGCTCTTTGAACTTCTGGTAGGCCAGCTTGAGGTTTGCGACGCCGGTCTTACCCAGCAGCGGCTCGAGTTTTTCGCCTTTGGCGATCTTTTCTTGCAGCAATTTGTCGATCGCAGTGTCGATGCGCGAGACGAAGATACTGTTGACCGATCGCACTCCAACCGGTTTTCCTTCGGCCAGCCGGCGCTTCATACCACGGATATAAGCGCGCGCCGTCGCCTCGTAACTGTCGATCGAAAAGACGAGCGTGACGTTGATGTTGACGCCGCTATAGATGCACTCTTCAATCGCCGGAACGCCTTCGGTCGTGCCCGGAATCTTCACCATCAAATTGGGGCGATCGACGCGCTTCCACAGCTCTTTGGCCATCTGGATCGTGCCGTGCGTATCGTGCGCTAGCAGCGGTGAGACCTCGAGGCTGACGAACCCGTCACTGCCGCCGCAAGAATCGAAGACGCCCCTGAACGCATCGCAGGCGCTCTGGATATCGGCAATCGCCAGATCCCAGAACAACGCCTCGGGGTCTTTCTGCTTGCCGATCAGCGACTTCAGCTGCTCATCGTAGTCGTCGCCGGCGCCGATGGCCTTTTCGAAGATGGTGGGGTTGCTCGTCATTCCACGCAACCCCTGATCGATCAGGCGCTTGAGTTCGCCCGAGGCGAACATGCTGCGGCGCAGGTTGTCCAGCCAGACGCTCTGTCCGGCGGCGAGCAGTTGTTGCAGTTGATTACTCACGAGTGCTCCTAGCGAATGGCAAATGAAAAAGCTTCCTGCGCGCGTTTGGCGATGGCTTCCGGGGTGAAGCCGAGCGTCTTGGCGATCTGCAGATAGGGTGCGGAGAATCCGAAGCGGTCGATGCCGACGGTGACGCCGCGTTCACCGACCCAGCGCGACCAGCCCAAGGTTGCAGCGGCTTCGATCGACATGCGCGCGGCGATGGCCGGCGGCAAGACTTCATCTTGATAGCTCTGCGGCTGCGCGGCGAAGAGCGTCCAGCACGGCATCGAAACCACGCGGGTTGCGACGCCGGCGGCGCCCAGGAGCTTTTTGGCCTCCAGTGCCAGCGCCACTTCCGAGCCGGTAGCGATGAGGATGAGATCGGGCGTGCCGCTCGCATCCGCGATGACGTACGCACCGCGCTCGACCGGTGCGTCGCGCGCACCGAGAAACGGAAGCTTCTGTCGAGTGAGCACGAGCGCCCAGGGTCCGTCGGCGGTTTGCAATGCTAGCTTCCAAGCGTTGAGCGTCTCGAGCGAATCGGCAGGCCGGATCGTTTGCAGCACGGGCGTGGCCCGCAGCATCGCCAACTGTTCGACCGGCTCGTGCGTTGGGCCGTCTTCGCCGAGGAAGACCGAGTCGTGCGTAAAGACGTAGATGTGGTGCAAGCGCGCTAACGACGTGAGGCGTAGGGCCGGCTTTAAGTAGTCGACGAAGTTGAAGAAGGTTGCCGAGAACGGCAGCAGTCCCCCATGATAGGCGATGCCATTGTTAATCGCGGCCATCGCGTGTTCGCGCACGCCGTAGTGAACGTTGCGACCTGCGTAGGCGTTGGGCTCGAAATCACCCTGCCCCTTGAGATACGTCTTCGTTGACGGATCGAGGTCGGCCGAGCCGCCGACCAGCTCGGGCACCGAAGCGGCGATGGCGTTCATCACCGCCCCGCCGGCGTCGCGCGTGGCGACGGCGCCGTTTTCGGCGTTGAACGTGGGCCACGGCAGGTTGGGCGGCAACGCTCCGCGTTGCACGCGCTCGAACTGCTCGGCAAGCTCCGGGTTCTCGCGCTTCCA
>JBPYDW010000040.1:0-5317 GCA_051986335.1 Vulcanimicrobiaceae bacterium
GGACAGGGGCACTCCCTCTTCCTAAACGACGATGCTCGCGCAGCCGCCCACCCGCCCCACGGATGAGCCGGCGTGGGACCAAAAGGAGATGCCGTTTACCGAGCATCTGCGCGAGCTACGCTCGCGCTTGCTGATCTCGATCGCGACCGTCGCCGCTCTCTCGGTCGTGCTGTTTTTGCCCGCGCCCTACATCATTCGTTGGATGGTCGCGACCTATTTTCGCGGCATCCCTTTGCACGCGTTCGGCCCGGCCGATGTCATCCTGGTAGAAGTGAAGCTCTCGATCGTCGGCGGGATCGTTTTGGGATTGCCGGTGCTACTCTACCAACTCTGGATGTTTATCGTGCCGGTCTTCCATCCGCGCACGCGCCGGCTGGTGTACGCCTACGTCGCGCCTTCGTTGCTGCTGGCGCTGGCGGGCTTGGCGTTTGCCCACTTCCTGGTGATTCCGCGCGTGATCGGCGCCCTGGTTTCCATCACCCAGGGCGTTGCCGTGCCGACCTTCGGGGTGAGCGACACGCTGAACTTCGTGCTCGTATTTTTCGCCATCTTCGCCATCATCTTTCAACTGCCGATCGTCATGATCGCACTGGCCCGTATCGGAATCATCAACGCGCCGCTGCTGATGAAGTATCGCAAGCACGCCATCGTCGGCTTCGCCCTCGCCGGGGGTGCCGTCGCCCCCGACGGGAACCCGCTGACCATGCTACTGCTGGCGGCTCCGATGTACGTGCTTTTCGAAGCATCGATTTGGGTGATCGCCCTGCTCGAAAAGTCGTGGAAGAGCGCCGACGCCGCGGCGTAGGTTAATCTACATGACGGCCGCGCGCGCCATCTACGACGATTTCACCCGGACGTTCAGCAACGTGCTCTTTGCCGTATCGCTGTTCGTCGTGTGGGGAATCCTCACGCTCATCGGCGTGATCGTCGACCAGGGTAAGGACCCCGGCGTCTACTTCGATTCCTACGCGGCGCCGATCGCACGAGCGATCTTGCGGCTCGGATTCGACAACATCTATCACAGCCCGTGGTACGTCGGCATCATCGGCTTGATACTCGTCTCGCTGACCGTCTGTACGTTCAAACGGGTGATTCCGGCGCGGCTGCCCGCGCTGCGCCCGGTGAAGATCGATGCTATTCCGCTGCACGCCTGCGTCGACGTGCCCGGCGACGTCGCGTCGGTACGCGAGCGCGTCGAGGAATTCTTCCGGACGCGCGGCTGGCAGTTGCGAAAGCGGGAGTTCGCCGGCACCGAGTGGTCGTTCGCCGACAAGTACAACTGGGCGCGGCGCGGCGTGCTGGTGGCGCATATCGGCTTCGTGATCATCGCTGCCGGAACCACGCTCTATTGGCTGCGTGGTTTTTCCGGAGACGCCGCGATTCTCACCGGGCAGACGGTCGAGATACCGCAGACGCACGCGCTCGTACGCCTCGATAACTTCGGTTATACGATCAAGCCGATCGCCACCAAGAGCGGCATCGTGTATCAGCCTATCGACTACGTCTCCCACGTCACCACGATCGGCAGCAGCGGCGTTGCCAAAGCGCAGACGATCCGCGTGAATCAACCGATCGACATCGATGGGACGCTCTACTATCAATCGTCGTACGGTTTCGGCATGCGCTTTGCCATCACGCACGACGGTAAGTTGGTGCCGAGCCTGTCGGATCGAACCCTATTCGAAGGCGATGCACTGCCGATTCCCGGCACGCAGCGAACGCTACAGTACGATCGCTTCATTCCTACCGTGGACCGCCAGACCGGCGACCCGGCGGCCGACCCGCGAGTCAACGATCCGGCGGCAGCGCTGACGCTCTTTGACGGAAACAATCCGGTTGGGAGCGTGCTCGTGCCGCTGCGAACGTGGCTCGATCTTGGCAACGGCTGGCGCGCCGTGCCAGCGCGCTACATCCTGTACACCGGACTGCAGTACCGCAACGATCCCGGGGTGCCGCTTGTAGGAATTGGCGCGTTCGTTCTTCTGAGCGGCCTGCTGATATCGTTCTACTTCCTTCCGGCGCGGCTCTTCGTACGGGTCGACGCCGGCGCGCCAGGAACGAGCACGGTCGGCGTAGCAGCGATGACCGTCAAAGGTAACGACATCTACGAAGCGGAGTTTCGCGAGCTGATCGCACAGCTGCGAAAAGTCTCCGAGCAATCTGAGCCGGGTGCGCGCCTTGTCCCGGCTCGTGCCTCCAGGAGCGCGCCATGAGTCACTCACCCGACGCCACCCTCATGATCTTCTCGATCGCCTGCTACGCGCTGGCCGCGTTGGCGCTGATCACCTATTTCTTCTCGCGCGACACGTTCTTGCGCAATGCCGGCGCTGCGCTGGCGATCGCCGGCTGCGGGGCGCAGTTCGCACAGTTCGTCGTACGCTACGAGCTCACCGGAATCTGGCCGTTCCTCAACTTGTACGGTTCGCTCTCGCTGTTTGCGGCCATGGCCGTGTTGATCTTCATCATCTTCGCGTTTCGCTACGACCTCTGGTTCGCCGGCGGATTCGTCGTGGCAATCGCAGCGGTTTTCTTAGCGTACGGCGTCACCTGGAACGAAGGTACGCTGCCTCCGGTTCCGTCGCTACAATCGTATTGGGCGAAGATTCACGTGCCGTTGGTCGTCTCGGCCTACGGCGCATTTCTGGTCTCCTTTGTGCTCTCGGCACTGTATCTGGTGCGCTACTATCTCGAGCGAGGTTTGATGCGGCCGCACCGGTCCGTTGCCCCAGCCGTCGCTACCGCCGTCGCTTCAGCCGCAAGCGATGCAGTCGATACGGCCATCGGCCTGTCTCCAAGCTACTACGCCGCCGAGCTTGCGCTCGAAGATGCAGGAGTAATTGGCGGCATGCGAGATCCCGATGCCGCCTTGGCGCCGGCAGCCGGCGGCACTCCGGTAACGGGCTGGCTAAACGCGCTACCTTCGCTGGCGCAACTCGACGTCTTGACCTATCGCGTCGTCGCGGTCGGTCTACCGCTGCTCACGCTCGGGATCATCACCGGCGCGATGTGGGCGCGCGAAGCGTGGGGCGCATACTGGCAATGGGATCCCAAGGAGACCGCGGCGCTCTTTAGCTGGATCATCTACGCCATTTACATGCATTTGCATACGCGCAATGCCTGGCGTGGGCTGCGCACGTCGTGGGTAAGCGTGATCGGATTTGCCTCGATCATCTTTTGCTATCTGGGCGTGAATATTTGGATTAGCGGCCTTCACTCGTACAAGATGTAGCACCGCGCGGAGGACGAATGTAAACGTGTACGCGGAGCGGTCTGCGGACAGGCGTTCTCGCGGGCCGGCCAACCGTGAGGCCGCGCCAAGCCGCGGTCCGAGGTTTGTAGCGGCGTCCTCCACAAGGGAGGCCGTAGAATTGAGACAAAGACTGGCCGGTCCACGGCGGTCCGCCTTTCGGAGTAGAGCTTTGTCGCACGTTCACGGTACCAGCGCTTACGACGACCCCGGCACCCCTGAGGAGATCACGCGGCGCACGTTCATGGCCAACGCCACGATCACGCTGACCGGCATTATCGGGCTGGGGCTGGCAATTCCGGTGATCGGTGCGTTGATGCCGAAGACGACCGCCGGATCGGGCCAGTGGGAGCCGCTGGACGAAAACGGCTGGAAGCAGTTGCAGAGCGCAACCGAAACGCCGGTCAAGATCGACTTCACGCTGACCGGTCGGGATGCGTATCTTCCGCCGCAAAACACGCCCGAATCGGTGTGGGGCATCAAGGTCGATCCGGACAAGTTTAAAGCGGCGCGCCCCGATCTCTTCGGACCGCACGCTGCCGCCGTTCCCTATCCGGCTATCAACATGGGCTTCGTGCTCTTGAGTCCGATCTGCCCGCACTTGGGCTGCCGCTTCAACTGGAACTCGGACGCAAACAGGTTCTTGTGTCCGTGTCACGGTTCTCAATTCAGCCAACAAGGCACGCATCTCGCCGGGCCGGCCGATCGTGGCTTGGATCCGCTGCCCTTGCGCGAGTATAACGGAAAAGCCGAGGTGACCTGGATTCGCTACGCGCCGACGGTCCCCAATCGCATCGTCGTCTCGTACATCAACTAGGGAGAAGGACGGCACCGATGCTGAACTGGATCGATTCGCGCACCGGCTTCGTGACGATGACGAAAGACTTCCTTACGGAAGACATCGCCGGAGGCGCGAGCTATTGGTACGTCTTCGGCAGCGCGACGCTGTTCGCGATGATCCTGCAGATCATCACCGGCATATTCCTTACGTTCTTCTACGCGCCGTCGGCAGCAACGGCATGGGAATCCACCAAGGCGATCTACGAAAGCCCGTTCCGGCACTTCGTGCTGTCGCTGCACTACTGGGGCGCATCGGCGATGATAGCGCTGCTCTTCGCGCACCTGCTGCAAGTGGTTTTCTGGGGTGCGTACAAGTCGCCGCGCGAGCTGCAATGGATCGTCGGCGTGCTCTTGCTGCTCACCACCCTGGTGCTCGGTCTCACCGGGTATCTGTTGCCCTGGGACATGAATGCGTACTTTGCCTCGCAAGTCGCGATCAACCTCACGCTGACCGTGCCGATTATCGGCAGTTTCATTCAGCAGTTCGCGCAGGACGGCACCACGATGGGCACGCTGACCATCAACCGCTTCTTCGGACTGCACGTGTGGCTGATGCCCGCGGCGCTGGTAGCACTCGTCGGCGCGCACCTAGCGATCTTCCGCCATAATGGACCGGCCGGTCCCCCGGTCGAGGATCCGCGCCCGCTCAAGAATGGGCGCTTCTGGCCGGATCAGATGTTCATGGATACCTTCGCGTCGTTTCTCGTCTTTCTGGTTATCGTCTTTCTGTCGTTCGTTGCGCCGCCGTTTCTTGACGTGAAGGCCGACCCGACCAACAGCACGTTCATTCCCTACCCGGCCTGGTATTTTCTCGATCTGTTCGGCCTGCTGAATCTGGTGCCGGGACAATTTGAGATCGTCGGCGCGATCATCATTCCCGGCATCGCTACCACGATTCTGTTGTTGCTGCCGTGGATCGATCGCAGCACGACGCGCACGTTCGGCTCGCGCGTGCCGATTTTGTGGACGACGGTGATCTCGCTGGCGATCATTTTGGGTCTCACCTTCTGGAGCCAGGCGTCGATCGTCGCCAAGCAGGCCAACGCGCCGCCGCCACCCCCGCCCGAGAAGATGTCGGCGGCCGGTGCTGCAGCAGCGGCCGGCACAGCGAGCGTTAGCGGCGCGCAAGTATTCGCGCAAAACTGCTCGTCATGTCACGGCGCCCAGGGACAAGGAACGCCTGGCGCCTTCCCGCCGCTGGCAAACAATCCGGTAGTCACCGGCGACGTC
>JBPYDW010000041.1:0-3047 GCA_051986335.1 Vulcanimicrobiaceae bacterium
CCTTCAACGCGTCGACGTAGCCGGGAACAGCTTGTATCAAGCGCTGCAGCTCGGCTCCGAGCGGCGCGATTAGAATGAAAGCGATAAGCGCAACGACGACGATCAAGGCGGCGAACACTAGGCCGACGGCAGCGCCGAAGGGCATTCGCTTCGCAAGACGGTCGACGAACGGACGTAACGCAATGGCGATGAGCACCCCGGTAAAGAGCAAAACGAGCGCTGTGAGTGCGCCGCCGAGTACCAACCATATAAGGTAAGCACCCGCCAACACGGCGGCGGCTACAATCCAGGTGCGAGCGCCGATCGTCATCGGCGCGCCGGCCTGGGACTCCGAATCACTCCCAGGGCGCTGCACGGCGCGACTCTACGGCGACGCGAAGACCGAGGGCGAGACGCTTGCGTTCGGCTTGTAATCGCTGAACGAGAGCGTTCCGTCGACGCTGTAGCCGGGAAAGCGGGCCTCGATGTCCGCCTTTGACGGAAGCCGGAACTCCCCGACGTTCGTGTAAGTCTCGTTGAAGACGAGCTTCCCGCCGTTGGTATACGACCACTGCGCCTGGCTAATCAGCGCCGAAGAGTTGTTCACGGTAACCGTGACGCTCTTTACGCGGCTGCCCTGATTTTTCGGAACCAGCGAGAAAGTGGATACCGTGCCGTTGTCGGAAAGAGGAGTAATCGTATACTGCGCCGCGGCTTCGTTATACGTCGGCGTGGACGAAGCAAGATCTTTAAAGCGACTCAACGGCCCCGAGACGTTCGCAAACTCGATCTTGCGTCTCGGCTTCAGGTAATAGACCGTCCCGTTAAATGTCTGATGGTCGGGAATGATGACATGTAACGTCGCGGACAACTGCGCCGAGGCCGTATACGACTGAAGCGTGGGATTCGGGTCGACGGCGCGACGTAGGAGATCCAACGAAGGGGTCTGCGCGCCTTGAGCCTCTCGTACGGGCACCATAGCGAACGTGGCGACCGCGGCGGCGAGAATCAAGCGGCGAAGCATAGGCTAGGTTTTGCTGTAGGACGGACCGCGACACCTTCCGTGACCTTTAGACAACGCTCTAGGAGCCGCTCAGGTCGCATGTGCGGTCGCAATCAGCTGCTTGAGATCGACCGATTCGTCCGCGAGCTGCTTTGCCGTGACGAGCTGTCCGGTTTGCAGGAGCTTCCGCGCTGCAGCGAGGTCTCGTGCCCGGTTCACTGCGATGCAGGTGGTGAGCCGTCCGTCGCCGCCCAAGAAGAACGCGCTAAAGGAGCGGCTTTCAAGGTTGCCGCGGAGCACCATCCGATCGTTCGCGCTCCGGTAGCCGACGTATTGCAGGTTCAAATCGTACTGGTCCGACCAAAAGTATGGAATCGGCGCGTAAGGATCTCCCTGACCCAGCATGCTCTTCGCAGCGGCTACACCTTGATGCTTGGCGTTATCGAAATGTTCGATACGGATTCGCCGTTGCAACTTCGGATGCCACCAGTTTGCTACGTCGCCGGCGGCAAATAGCCCGTCGGCGCCGGCGCGACAGAATTCATCGGTTACTATTCCATTCTCCAGCGCCACCGGCTCGCCGGCAAGCAGCGTCGTCTCCGGTAAAACGCCGACGCCGACAACCGCGACGTCGCATGCAACTTTCTCTCCGGCACTGGTCAAGGCCGCTTCGAGCTTGTCGCCGCCGTCGAAGCGCGCTATATCGGCACCGATCCGGACGTCGACGCCTCGATCGCGGTGAACGCTCGCATACAGCTCGCCAATTTGCTCGCCGATCGCGGCCGACATCGGAAGGCTGCGGCTCACCATCACCACGTCGCATCCGAGCGTGCGCGCCGACGCTGCGACCTCGCAGCCGATGAACCCTGACCCGACCACAAGAACTCGTGGCCGCTCGCCAAATCGCGCTCGCAGCGATGTGGAGTCTTCGATCGTCCGCAACGTCGCGACGCCCGCCAAATCCGAGCCGGGCACGTTGAGCCGGCGAGGCGTTGCACCGGTCGCAACGAGCGCTTTGTCGTAAGCCACAACCTCTCCATTTTCGAGATAAACGCTCTTAGCAGTAACGTCGATGCGCGCTACCCGCCGATTCGCAAGCAGCTCGATTTCGTTGCGTTCGTAAAAATCCAACGGCTGCAGAAAGACGCTGGCAGCGTCTCGTTCGCCGCGCAAGTACTCCTTCGAGAGCGGCGGCCGCTGATAAGGGAGATCGGATTCGGCTCCGATCAAACGGATTTTTCCGTCGAATCCCGCGGTTCGAAGCGTTTCGGCGGCACGGCCGCCGGCCATGCCCCCACCGATGATGAGAAAGATTTGCGTGCTCGTCATAACGCCGTCGGCACCCCCAATGTCTCTTTCGCAACTACTCTCCCGCTCCGAGGCGAGTCTGTCAACCTCCGCTGGTGTTGCGTGACTGATTGCGGCGATGCGAACGCACGACGTTTGAGCGGGGAAATCGCGCGCTCTCCGCTGAACCTTGCCCGACCACACTCGCTACTACGGAGGTCCCCCGTCTATGCGTCGAGTCACTCGTCCATTGCGAATTCTTGCTGCGCTTTTCGCCGCAGCGCTTCTGACTGCGTGCGGCGGTCAAGGCGGAATCGGACCGGGGATTCCCGGTAGTTCGTCCGCGCAGAGCGCTCGGATGTCCGGACCGCTCTCGATGGTGCGAGCGACGCAGCGCATTCGCGAGCTCATAAAGGAAGGTCGTGGGAGCGCCGTGCCGGCCCACGGCGGCGCCGGCTACCCGGTCACCGCGACGCCGCGAGTCAAGGTTCCAAGCGAAGCGCCCTGTGTCGACGTGCTTTTCACGCCGCACACGCCACCGCTGCAATCTGGACAGCTCCCGGTCGGTGACTTCGCCGACTATAACGACCACCCGTTCAACTATAAGCCGCCGGCGAACTGTCCCGGACCTTATGCAAAAATCGTTCTCACGGTTCACTTCAACGTTACCGCGGGCGTACAGTACGACCGCACCGGCGCGATTTGGGTCGGCGCCACCAACATTTTCTTCGGGACCACCGCCGAGCCGGCGCCGAACGCGAGCCCACAATGGGAGATC
>JBPYDW010000042.1:0-2291 GCA_051986335.1 Vulcanimicrobiaceae bacterium
ACGCCCAAGCCTAGTTTCGGCCCAACCGCCTTGTTGAAGGCGATGAACGAATCTTCGGGCAGAATCGGCTCCACGTACGGGAGGAAGAACAGACCGCCGATCGCTGCCAATGCAACCGCCACCGGTCGCAGATAGCGAACCCTCTGCGTCCAGATCTCCACGGCGACGCCGCCGGCGGCAAAGAAGATCGGATAGACGTCCGCCGGATAGTAATGCTTGGCATGCGAGACGATCATCGCCGCGATCAGTAGCACAAAACCGAACCCAAGAAAGCGGAAGCGCGGTTCGATGAACGTCCAGATTACGCCGGCGATGGCGACCAGCGAAAGCACCGGGCCGACGATCAGCGCTTCCGCGAATAGCCACTGCAGCGGCGACAAGATGACGTTCTTTCCGTTCTGGCCGTTGCGCAGCACTTCGAGCATCGGAAAACCGTTGGCCGCCTGCCAAATGAAGTTCGGCAGCGCAATCGCAACGGCGACCAGTGCCCCGGCCACAAACCACTTCGAAAATAGCAGGCGCCGCTCGGGAACGAAAAGCAGAACGATCGAGAACGCGGCGGCAAAATACAGCACGCTGTACTTGCTCTCGAGGCTCACGCCGATCGCCGCTCCCACGGCAAGCCACTGCCGCTGGTCGCCGCCCTTGGCCATGCGCACCAGATACAGCGCTGCCAGCGGCCACAACCACAGGCCGACCATGTCGGGACCGACTTTGCCGCCAAATGCGACGAGCACCGGGCACAGCGCGCCGCAAATGGCCGCCAAGATCATCGCGAACGTGCCGCCGCCAAACTCGGCAACCAACGTGCAAATCACGTAGACCGATGCTCCGGCGAAGAACGCCGGAACCGCGCGCAGCAAGAATAGCGAATGGCCGAAGAGCTGCGTGGCCGCCGCCAGCAACGGCGTTAGCGGCGGCTGATCGACGTATCCCCACTGCGGATGAAAGCCGCAGATAATGAAATAGAGCTCGTCACGAAAGAAGCCGTAGTGCGGATTGGCGATCAGGTGCAGGACGAACACGATCGCGCCGGCGGCGACCGGAAGCGGGACGCGCGCTTTCAAGGAAGCAAGTCGCTGCGCAGCGCCGCATAGCGGCGGCTCCACGACAGCTCGGAGCCATCGGACAGCCGCAGCTTATAATCGCCGTGGAACCACGGCGTAATCTCGGCGATACTGTCGATTCGGACCACATGCGAGCGGTGGACGCGAACGAATTGTTGCGGATCGAGGCGATCGGCCAGCGATTCCAAGGTCGAGCGGCAGCGGAACGATGCTTGCTTCGCGTGCACTACGACGTGGTTGCCGTCGGCTTCGATGCGCACGATGTCGGCGGCCGGCAGCAATCGCGGCCTCTTGCCGTCATTCACCAATAGGCGATTGGCGTAGCCGCCCTGTTTGCGCAACTCGGCGACCAGCGATGCCAGCTCGCCGCCGGCCATGCGTCGCTCGTCGCGCGCCTTGCGCGCCCGCGCCAGCGCTGCATCGAAACGCGGCCGATCGTAGGGCTTGAGCAGATAGTCGAGCGCGCGAACGTCGAATGCCTTGACCGCAAACTCGTCGTAGGCGGTGACGAAAACGATCTGCGGCCCGCTGCCGTTGCGAACGAGCTCCTCGGCAACGCCGATGCCGTCGAGGTCGGGCATTTGGATATCGAGGAAAACCACGTCGGGCGAGGTCATGCCGATGAGATCGATCGCATCGATGCCATTGGCCGCCTGCGCCACGATCTCTACGTCGTTATGCGCCTCTAAGAAGCGCGCGAGTTTGCGGCGCGCAGGCGCCTCGTCGTCGGCGATCAGCACACGCATGGTCACGACCGTAGGTCCTCCTTGAATGGGAAGCGGGCGGTGGCGAGGGTTCCGCCCTCCGGGCGCGGACCGATAGCAAAAGACGACGCGCCGTTGTACAGATACTTCAGCCGCGTCTCGACGTTGGCGAGTCCGTGGCCGTTGCCGCGAGCATCTTCGGCGCGAAACCCGCGCCCGTCGTCGGCAACCGTCACTACCGTTGCTTCACCATCGCGCCGAATCCCAACGGCAATGCCCAAACCATCGGTCTCACCTACGATCCCGTGGCGAATGCTGTTCTCCAGAAGCGGTTGCAGCAACATGAACGGAACGCGAGCGTTCTCTGCCCCCGGTTGAACGTCGACGGTCAAACGCAGGCGCCGTTCCAGGCGCGTTCCCATGATATCGACGTAGGTGCGTTCCATGCGCAACTCTTCCTCGAGCGGCACCTCGTGAACGCTGCTCGAGGTGAGCACGCTGCGCAGAAAGTCGCTCAACT
>JBPYDW010000043.1:0-3725 GCA_051986335.1 Vulcanimicrobiaceae bacterium
ACGAAGCCCGGGCGGCCGGCGTCGCCGGCGCGATCGTCCCCGACATCGCGCTGGAGGAAGGTCAGGCACTGCGCGCAGCGCTGGCATCACGTGGAATCGCGATGCCGCTGTTGATTGCGCCGTCGACGTCGCGGGAGCGGGCGGCGCGAATCTGCGCCGCGAGCACCGGTTTTATCTACGTGGTTTCGCGACTGGGAGTGACCGGCACGAATGCCGCGCCCGATTTTGCGCCGCTGCGAGCCCAGGTACAAATGGTTCGCGCGCTCACCGACAAGCCGTTGGCGGTCGGCTTCGGCGTGAGCAGCGCCGATCACGTACGCGCAGTGGCGCAGCTGGTGGATGGGATCATCGTCGGCAGCGCGCTGATCGATGCCTATGCCGGTGCGTCGGGAAAGGAAGCGGCCCAGCGTGTCGAATCGTTCGTGCGCGAACTTTCACTATAGAGAGAGTGCTTGTTGTTACGCACGACGTTTCTTGAAGGAGCGGTGGCTTTAGCTTTGGGCTCGGCATTGCCAACGGCATCGCCCAGGGCCACCTCGTCGCCTGGGGGCGACCAATGCGACAACAATCCGATTCTGCCCTACGATCGACCGCTCGAGATGAAACTGAGCGCGCTGGACGGCCCCGATTTCGATCTGATGAAGTATCGCGGTTTTGCAGTTTGGATCAACGTCTTCGCAACGTGGTGCGGGCCGTGTCAGATCGAGCAGCCCGAAATCGTGCAGCTCGTGCAGCGATATCAAGATGCGGGCTTGCGCGTGATCGGAGTGTTCGATCGCGAAGCAGACGACACCGTGCGAGCCTACCGCAAACGCTATGGCATAACCTATCCGCTGGCGCGCGATCGTACCGGCATCCTGACGCGCAACGTCGAGGGTGACGCCAGTCGTGTTGTCTATCCATCGCATCTCTTCTTGACGTCATGGGGATCGATGTACTGTTACCGCGTCGGCACGATCGATCCGGCTGAGATGCGGCACAAGGTCGAAAGCATTCTCACGACGGTGAAGCTGCCTTTGCCAGCTGATCCCGGCGTGTCGAGGACGTCGTAGTTGGTGCCCTTAATCCTTAGTTTGCTCGGCGTAGTCGTCGGAGTCGTCGCGGTACGACTTGTGGTTTGGTATTGGACGCATCGTGCCGACAGCGAGCAACCGATCCGCATCGCTCTTGTCATAGCTTTGGTCGCCTTCGGCTTTGCAACATGGAGCGCACTGGTGCTTGGCATTTCGGGGAAGGCGTGTACACCGCAGTTCTCGTGGCAGGCCGCAGTGACGTGGTGGGAGCTGTACTCACTCCTGGGAGCCGGTTACATGATCGGCTTCATCGGCTTGACGGCGGCCGCTGCATTTGTCGCCATTAAGTATTTGCGTTTCTTGCGTTCGCCATTGGTTTCGACGTTATGCGCGACGGTCGTCGTGATCGCAACGTTCGTTATCGGGGCTGCGCTGACGCGGCAAGGCGTCTGCGTTTATCCCTAGTGCCGCTGAGCCTAAACGACAGCAGCGGTCGTTCCTAAGCCGAAGCGTTTGTCGGCCGCATCGGCGACGTAACTGCCGATAGCCAGCGACGAAGTGGCGCCCGGCGACGGTGCGTTGCGCACGTGGACGACGTTTGGCACGCTATCGAAGACGAAGTCGTCGACCAGCGAGCCGTCGGAGTTCATCGCTTGCGCCCGCACGCCGGATGGTCCGGGCAACGTGTCCTCAACGGTCAGCTCGGGAATGTAGCGCTGCAGCGCTCGTACATACGCTGCACGCACCAGGTCACGATACAGCTCGCCGATCCCGGTGCCGGCATACTTTGAGGCCAGCTTGACGAAGCCGGGGTAGGTAAGCGTTTCGATCAGATCGCCGACGTTGACTGTGCCGAACGAGTAGCCTTCGCGCGAGAATGCCAGCACCGCGTTTGGTCCCAGCCAGACGTCGCCGTTCATGCGCGGCGTAAAGTGAACGCCCAGAAACGGAAAGGCCGGGTCGGGCACCGGGTAGATGTTCCCGCGGACCAGATGGCGCTTCTCCGGTTTCAGAACTAAATAATCGCCGCGAAACGGCACGATCTTGGGATCGCTTTGTCCGCCGGTCATCTTGGCGAGCCGATCCGATTGCAATCCGGCACAGGTAATGACGTAGCGCGCGCACACGTCACCGCGCGGCGTTTGCACGGTGATCCGGCCGTTGGTACTGCTGATTGCTGCAACGTCGAGACCGGTGCAGATCTCACCGCCGGCAGCGCGAATGTCGTCGGCGTAGGCGCGCGCAACCAGCGCAAAGTCGACGATACCTGTAACCGGCGAGATGATCGCTTTCACGCCGCGGCAGTAGGGCTCGCGCTCCAAGATGCCCCTGCCGTCGACGAATTCGAGGCCCTCGACGCCATTTGCCTTGCCTCGCTGCATGAGTCGGTCGAGGGCGGCGACCTCGCGGTGATCGGTCGCTACAATCAGTTTTCCAACGTTCTTGTACGGTATCTGCTTGGCATCACAATATCGCCACAGCCGCTGGCGGCCTTGCATGCAAAGATACGCTTTGAGCGAGCCCGGTGCGTAGTAAATGCCCGAGTGAATCACGCCGGAGTTGTGCGACGTCTGGTGCTGGGAGAGTACTTCTTCCTTCTCGATGACCGCAAGCTTCGCGTGCGGATGGCGCAGCAACAGCTCGCGACCCGTCGCCAAGCCCACGATCCCTCCGCCCACGATCGCGATGTCGTACGTCATCGTCGCTCGATTCTCGCAGGCGGCTGCTCCGCCCGCCAGTGCCAAGCAGCGGGCCCAGCAAGCGAGCGCACCTGCCGCTCGTCTCGGCATGAAACCTGGACTTGCCCCCGTAAGGTCATGGGCACCGGCTTCGGCCGAGCACCTTTCCAGGAGAGACAAGCGCTGTGACAAGCACGGTGGAGCGCATCGCGCCCTTTAAGAACGAGCCCATCAAGACGTTCGTCGATCCGGCCGACGTGGCCGCGATGCAGGCCGCGCTGGCCGCAGTTCGCGCCGATTTCGGTAAGGCATATCCGATCGTCGTCGGCGGTAAACGGCTCGACACGGCAAAGAAAATACGTTCGCTTAATCCCGCCGCCCCCGATGAAATCGTCGGAATCGTGGGTTCGGCGTCGCGCGAACAGGCCGAACAAGCGATCGCGGCTGCCGCGCGCGCCTTTGAGTCGTGGCGAAAAGTGAATCCGGCGGTTCGCGCGGACTACCTTTTCAAAGCGGCGGAGTTGATCCGCGCGCGTCGTTTCTACTGGGATGCGCTCCTGGTTTACGAGGTCGGCAAGTCGTGGGTTGAGGCCGACGCCGACGTCGCCGAAACGATCGACTTCCTAGAGTTCTACGCGCGCGAAATGTTGCGCTACGCGGAGAAGCATCCGCTCGTTCCGACCGCCGGCGAAGAGAACGAGTTGGTGTACGTGCCGCTGGGCGTTGGTGCGATCATTCCTCCATGGAACTTTGCCGCCGCAATCATGGCCGGCATGACGTCGGCAGCGATCGTCACCGGCAACACCGTCGTGCTCAAGCCCTCGAGCGACTCGGCGGTGATCGCCGCCTGGTTCGTCGATCTGCTGCAAGAAGTCGGCGTTCCGCCGGGCGTCGTGAACTTCATTCCCGGCTCGGGTGCGGAGATCGGCGATCTCGTGGTCGGCCATCCGCGCGTGCGGTTTATCTCGTTCACCGGCTCGAAGGACGTCGGGCTGCATATCAACGAGCTGGCCGCGAAAACGGCGCCGGGACA
>JBPYDW010000044.1:0-9554 GCA_051986335.1 Vulcanimicrobiaceae bacterium
GCGACATGCTCCCGTCCTGGTCGCGAGCCAGGTATTCGCAGCAACTACCGGGTAGCAACGTCGCGGAATCGCCTGCGCCCGTAGCTCAATTGGATAGAGCAAGGCACTCCTAAGGCCGAGGTTGTGAGTTCGATTCTCGCCGGGCGCAGTTCTGATTCCGTGCGGATCTTGTTGCACGGAGGTACCTCGTTGATGCGATGGACGGTTCGATTGCTCGCGGTCGCTCTGCTGTGCGCGACGCTGACCCCGGCGCGGGGAGCCGACGAAGCAGCCACGCTGCGACGGTTGACGCCGCGGCAACAGGAACAGATCCAACGCGGCGCTGCGGACCTGGCGCAGGCCGGTCGCGCCGCAGGCGTTCCGTCGGTGCACGTTCCCGCGCTGGCAATGAGCGATGCTTCGACGCCGGTCGCCACGCCGGAGATGGTGGCGGCCAGTTGGGACGCCGGCGCCGCGCACGACTACGGCACCGCCCTTGCGCAGCAGGCACTCGAGCAAGGTACGAACGTCGTTGCGGTTCCGATCGATGCGTTCGGTGAAGATCCGCTGCTGGCCGCGCACTTAGCCGCACCGTTGGTGCGCGGCATGGAGAGCGCGCACGCAATTGCCGCACTCTTCGGTGGCGCTAGCGGACTCTCGGATCCGCGTGCCGTGCACGAACTGGAGTGGCCGGCGCTCGAAAGCGGTATCGTAAAAGGAAAGGCGGGCGCGGTGACCTGTGCCCTACGCGATGGCCGGACGTCCAATCTGTGCAGCGGGCGGCAGATCGCAGAGCTGCTTTCGCGGGAAGTTCGCTTCGACGGTTTCGGTATTGCGATGCCGGCCGCCGGACTGAGCGCAGCGCCCCGCGTGCTCAACGCTATTCGTCACGCACACTTGACGAGCGTCACGACCGTGCCGCCGCAGAGTTCGCAGGCAACGTTATCGCGCCGGCTCGTCGAGCGTGGTTCGGTGCTGCTCAAGAACGACGCCGGCGTGCTGCCGCTCGATCCGCAATCGGTTGCGTCGCTGGCAGTCATCGGCGCCGATGAACAAACGGCCGATGCGTTGCGCGGCGCGCTTCCCCAGACGCGCATCGCTACCGCGGTGCTCGACGACACCGCTGCCGCCGTGCAAGCCGCTCAAGGCCAGGCGGCGTGCATCATCGTCGTGGGACCGCAAGCGCTCCCCAACGAGGCAGACGCGATCGCGCAAGTTGAGGCGGTGAATCCGCGCACGGCGGTGGTGGTCGAGCGCAAGCTTACCGAAGCGCCCGCGTGGACGGCCGCCACGCCTGCGTTGCTGCTGACCTGGGCGCCGGTGGTCGGAACACCCAGCGCCGTGGCAAATCTGCTGACCGGTGTCGTCGCCCCGAGCGGCCGTTTACCGGTTACCCTGCCCGTCGCCGGAACGCAGCTGCCGGCGCAAGGGCTGCGGCGCGGCTATCGCGCCTACGCGGCCGCGAACGTGGTTCCCGCGTTTCCCTTTGGCGCCGGCCTCACGTACACGCAGTTCAGCTACTCCGGCCTGCGGGTCGCGTACGGCCACGGCCGCGGAGCGCCGGTGACCGTGTCCTTTACCGTACGCAACGACGGCGATCGTTCGGGAACGATGGTGCCGCAGCTCTACCTCGAATACCCGCCGGCCAGCGACGAGCCGTCGAAAGTGCTGGCGGATTTCGCTCGGGTCACCCTGGCCCCGGGGGCGCAGCGCCTCGTCAGTATGCCGCTAAGCGCCCGCTCGTTTGCCTATTGGTCGACCGCTTACAAGGCCTGGTTCGTTGCTCCGGGGACCTACCGAGCGTCGGTCGGCCGTTCGGTGGCGGACGTCGCGCTCGCCGGCGACATCCAAATCGTTGCCCGCTAGGGCACCTTTTGAGGTCCTTGCGCGACCGCGCAAACGCGTGGTAATATGGGTCGCCGAACGGACCTCGAGTCCGTTTCTTTCATGTTGGATGGTAGTGTACTGGCGTGGCCAAAAAAGAGAATCGGGTGATGGTGGTGATGGCATGCACCGAGTGCAAACGTCGGAACTACAACACCCAAAAGAACAAGCAGAAGACGACGGAACGACTCGAGCTGAGCAAGTACTGCCGGTTCTGCCGCTGCCATCGGTCGCACCGCGAAACCAAGTAAGGAAGCTGCGAGGCGAGCAAGTCGGGCAGTCGATCCGCCGGCGCATAGGGCGGTAGCTCAATTGGTAGAGTTGCGGTCTCCAAAACCGTCGGTTGCAGGTTCGAGTCCTGTCCGCCCTGCCAAAACTATTCTGGAGAAGAGTCGGTGAACGACCGAACCAAGACCGGTGTCGCGACGGCTGGCCGCGCGGGTTCCGGCAACGCACAAGAATTCGTCCGAGGCGTCATCGCCGAGATGCGTCGCGTGACCTGGCCTACCCGCGAAGAGTGGGTCTCCGCAACCGTTCTGGCGATCGTGCTGGTCGTCGGCATCGGGCTGTTCACCTACCTCGTTGACTTGTTGTTCGGACAGCTCTTCTCGCTGGTGCATCCATAGGGTCCTTAAGGAATGTCTGAGTTCGAACGCAAGTACGACGATCTCGAAAACGAGTCGTGGCAGCCTGGCGCGCAGGTAGAAGATGCAGAGGCGGAGCCGCAAGCTGAAGAACAGCCGGCGGTTTCCTTCGGCTACGAGCCCGAGCCCGAGCCCGACGTGCAGCCCGACGTCGAACCGCTACCCGAGACCGAGCCGCTCCTCGAAACCGAGTCAGTGCTGCAAACCGAGTCCGCAGCGCCGGCCGAGAGCGAAGCCGTCGTCGAGGAAACGAGCGAGACGCCTGCCCCGGCTACCGGCAAGGGCGGCCGCAAGAGCTGGTTCGTCGTGCACACCTACTCCGGCTACGAGAATAAAGTAAAGGCGAATCTCGAGCGGCGCATCCACTCGATGAACATGCAGGACAAAATTTTCCGCGTCCTCGTGCCGATGGAAGACGAAGTCGAGTTCAAGGACGGCAAGCGCAAGATCACACCGAAAAAAGTCTTCCCCGGCTACGTGCTGGTGGAGATGACCATGGACGATCAGTCATGGTACGTGGTGCGCAACACGCAGGGTGTGACCGGATTCGTCGGCAGCCCCGGCCCCGGTGAGAAACCGGTCCCGCTGCAAGAGAAAGAAGTCAAGACGATCCTCAAGCAGATGGGTATCGAAACGCCCAAGCTCAAGATCGACTTTTCGAAGGGCGACCGCGTCAAGGTCACATCGGGACCGTTCTTCGACTTCACCGGAATCGTCGACGAGATTCAGCCGGAGAAGGAGAAGTTGCGCGCGCTCATCTCGATCTTCGGCCGCGAGACACCGGTTGAACTCGAATTCTTCCAGGTAGAGAAAGTCTAGAATTCTCGCGAGAGTTGACCCCGGCTCGCGAGCATGAATTGGGGCAGAACGCCGCGCAAGCGGCGATCACTAAGGAGACACTACAGTGGCTAAGAAAATCGTAGGCAAGATCGGCCTACAGATTCCGGCCGGCAAGGCAACGCCCGCGCCGCCGATCGGTCCGGCGCTCGGACCGTACTCGTTGAATATCATGGATTTCTGCAAGCAGTACAACGAACGTACCGCGTCGCAGGCCGGCATGATCATTCCCGTCGAGATCACGGTTTTTGAAGATCGGACGTTCACCTTCATCACCAAGACGCCGCCGGCGTCGTTTCTGATTAAGCAGGCGCTCAAGATCGAGTCGGGATCCAAGGAGCCCAATCGCAATAAGGTCGGTAAGCTGACCGACAAGCAGTTGGAAGATATCGCCAAAATCAAGATGCCCGACATCAACGCGAACGATATGGACGCCGCCAAGAAGATCATCGCCGGCACCGCGCGCTCGATGGGCGTGGAGACGGAGGTTAAGCCGTGAGAACGCATGGCAAACGCTTCGTTAATCTTTCCAAGGCCTACGACCGCAAGCAACTCTTCGATCCTGCGGAAGCGGTTGCGTTGGTGAAGAAGAACGCCAACGCGAAGTTCAACGAGACTGTCGAAGCTCACATCCGTCTGGGCGTCGATCCTAAGAAGAGCGACCAGAACGTGCGCGGCACGGTTCTCTTGCCGCACGGTACCGGTCGCACGGTGCGCGTCATCGCCTTTACCAAGGGCGACAAGGCCAAAGAGGCGCAAGAGGCCGGCGCAGACGTCGTCGGCGATCAAGACCTCATCGATAAGGTGAAGGGCGGCTTTACCGAGTTCGACGTTGCCGTCGCGACGCCGGATATGATGGCAGCGGTCGGCAAAGAACTCGGCCGCGTGCTGGCGCAAAAGATGCCCAATCCCAAGTCGGGCACGGTTTCGCCGAACATCGGCGCCGCGATCCGCGACATCAAGGGCGGTAAGGTGGAGTATCGCCTGGACAAGAGCGGAATCGTCCACACCATCGTGGGCAAGGCCTCATTCGAGGAACAGCAGCTGGCTGAGAACGTCGCGACGCTGCTCGATGCAATCGTGCGTGCCAAACCGGCTGCCGCCAAGGGAACCTACCTGCGCTCGATCACGCTCACTTCGACGATGGGTCCGGGAGTAAAGGTCGATCCGAATCGCGTAAAGACGCACGCCTAGACCCCTCTCTCCGTCAGGAGGGCAACGTGAAACGCATCGTCATCCTCACCATTGCCGCCATCTTGTCTGCGCTACCGGCCTTCGCCGGCGCGCAGATCAACGATTCCGAAGTCAAGGGCAATATCACCGATTCGCTCAATTCCGGATCGGCGTACGTTGGCCAGGGCGTGATACTGACCAACGTGTACTCTACCAACGGTAGCGGATATGTTGCCGGCGGCAAGCTTTACGGCTCGGTAACCGAGGTGCAACGCGCCGGGCAAGGCCGGCCGGGAAAGATCGCGCTGCGATTTACCAAGCTGGTGCTCCCGAACGGCGCGCGCTACAGCGTCTCCGGTCATCCGACGTCGATGCAGGTGGACACCAAGAGCAATGCGTTAAAAGAAGCAGGCGGTGCACTCCTGGGCATGTTCGCCGGTAACATGATCGGCAAGACGCTTTTCCAGACGGGCTTTGGTGCAGCAGGCGCCGCCGGCGGATTCTTGCTCGCCAAAAACAATCGTCAGAACGTCACGATCCCCGCCAACTCGGTCGTGATCGTCTATCTGGCTTCGGTACGCCGGCAGTCGACCTAACGCACGAGCACCGTTGAACGACGCGACGCGCATGATCGAATGAAGCGCAGCGCCTTCGTCGGCGGCTCGATGGCGGCACTCGGCCTCGCGACCGGTGCACGCGCAATCGCCACGGTTGGAAGCAGCAACTCGTTCTCGCTCGAGAGCAACGGGATAAGCGCGACTTGGGCGATCGTCAACGGCGCGCTACGGATGTCCGCTCTCGCCGACCGCACGAGCGGGCAACAGTTGGCGCCGGTGCAAGAAGTCTTCCAACTGACGTTTGCAAACGGCATCGTACGAAAATGCAGCGAGTTCGCGGTGGTCACCGGCCCGGCAGTTGCGCAAAGCGCCGCCGAGCCGACCGCTTCGCGCCTTTCTGCTCGAATGGTTGCCAATACGGTCTCGGTCGAGTTGCGCGACGCGCAGACGGGTACTCGCGTCACTTGGCGCGCGATCGCTTCGGATGGCGCAACCTACCTTCGGCAGCAAGTCACCATTGCCGCCGAAAAGGCGCCGCTCACCATTCGCGACGTCCGTTTGTTGGACTTTGCAGCGCTGCGCGACGCCGAACAGGTCGGCCGCTGCGCAGGATCGCCGATCGTCGCCGGAACCATCTACGCTTCGATCGAGCATCCGTTCGCAACGTGCGATGCGTATCCGGATGAAGGATCCGCGATCGGCCACTTCTCCGACAGCGTGGACGTCGTTCCGGGCGCACCGTTGGTGCTCTCTTGCGTCATCGGGTCGACGAAAACGGGCCAGCTGCGGCGCGACTTCCTCACCTATGTCGAGCGCGAGCGCGCGCATCCCTATCGCACGTTCCTGCACTACAATTCGTGGTACGATTTGGGTGGCGGAAAGCCATACGTTCAAAGTGAGTGCTTGGACCGCATTCACGCGTTCGGACAATCCCTCCACGCCGAGCGGGCGGTTACGCTAAAGTCGTTCCTTTTTGACGACGGGTGGGATGACCCGACCCACCTCTGGACCTTCAACTCGAGTTTTCCTAGCGGTTTCACTCCGCTGCGGGATGCCGCCGCGCAGTATGCGGCCGCGCCCGGTGCGTGGCTATCGCCGTGGGGCGGGTACGGCGATCCAAAACGTCAGCGGTTGGCCGCGGCAAAACTGGCCGGCTACGAAACGGATACCGATGGGCTGGCGCTTTCGGGTCCCAAGTACTACCAGTACTTTCATGAAGTGGTGATGCGCTTTATCCAACAGGGCGGCGTCAATCAATTCAAGATCGACGGCACCGGGAGTTTGAGTACGGTCCTTCCCGGCAGCCGATTCGGCAACAACTTCGAAGCCGCGATCAGCGTAATCGACGACATGCGCAGCGCCGAGCCGGACATCTACGTGAACCTGACGACCGGAACGTACCCGTCGCCGTTCTGGCTGCGCTACTGCGACTCGATCTGGCGCGGCGGAAACGATCACGACTTTACCGGCGTCGGCTCGCACCGCCAGCGCTGGATCACCTACCGCGATGCGGATACGTACGCAGGAATCGTAACCCAGGGGCCGCTCTACCCTCTGAACTCGCTGATGCTGCACGGGATGATCTACGCGCAGCACGCATTCGGTCTTGCGGACGATCCGAACAACGATTTCCGCGATGAGGTTCGCTCGTACTTCGGCACCGGGACGCAGTTGCAAGAGATGTACATCACGCCCGCTTTGCTTTCAGCCGCGAATTGGGACGACATCGCCGAAGCGGCGAAATGGTCGGCGACGAACGCCGACGTGTTGAGCGACACGCACTGGATCGGCGGCGATCCCGAACGGCTCAACGTCTATGGTTGGGCCGCCTGGTCGCCGCGTAAAGGCATCATCGTGGTGCGCAATCCAAGCGATCGTCAGCAGAGCATACCGATTGACGTCGGCGCTGCCTTCGAGCTGCCGGAAAGCGCTCCCACGAACTACCTCGCGCAATCGCCCTGGCACGACGCCCGGGGTGGGCCGATCAAACTCCAGGCCGGGCGCGAGCATCTCTTTGCCCTCGATCCCTTCGAGGTTCGCACGCTCGACGTGCTGCCTCAAGCCTGAACCTACAGTCCGTAGGCGCCCTTGAGGTCGACCATCGCCTGCGTGAGCACGGCGTGGTAATTGGCATCGGCGGCGACCCCGTACTTTGCGTCGATGTCCTTCATTACTTGAACGTGAATCGGGTGAGTGACCAGACCGTCGAGCATGTATTCGACGTTGAAGTTGCCGTCGTCCATTCCTTGCTCGTACAGTGCTGCCGCCAGCGATTTGCCGTCGGTAACGCCGGGATCGGCGGCCGGTAAGGCTACGCCCGCTTTCGTGGCCAGCGCGAGAGAATCGGCGATGACGAAGTCGAATACGTTGACGAACGACGTGACGTTGTCGGTGCCGAACTTTTGTGTAAGGCCATTCAGCTCGGCCTGCGTTTTATCGCCGGCGAGATACGTGACCAGCGTGGTCGTTTTAAAGCCCGACGGGCCACCGCCGGCGGTAACCAGCGATACGGTAAGCGGCAGGTTCGGCGCGCCGGTGTAGACCGAACCGCCGAAGCGCGCGCCGTTGGCGGCAAAGGCAGAGCCCGTAGTTGCAAGTGCCAACGCGACCGCGGCTAGACCGGTAAGTACTCGAGGTGTACGCATGGTGCGTGAGGTCCTCCATCAGGGAACGTGTGTTAATACGTCTGGAGGAACGGCCCGCCGTTGCGTTTGGATTGAGGTGCCCCCTCGGATTGCGGCCTACAAAGGTCGCAGTTGCCGCCGGCCGCCTTTTCTGGTATGCTCCCGGAGGCTCCAAAGACCGTAGGTCCCGCAACCGCGGGGTAATCGTCCAAGATTGGCCGGCCTACCGAGGACGCGACATGTGTATTTCGTTTGTACGCTAGCGCCCTCTCACGGATGGAGGAGCGCTTTTTTGTTGCCCAGGGCAGCAAGAAAGGCGCACCACACATCGCTCGCGCGATGCACACTACGACAAAAAGAGAAGCGTATATGCCAACCGCTAAGAAAGAAGCCGCGGTACAAGAACTGCGCGACCGGCTCGCCGGATCGCAGAGCTTGTTCCTAACCGACTTCGCGGGCTTGACCGTCGAGGAGATCACCAAGCTCCGCGGCGAGCTACGCAAAGACGGTAGCACCTACGCCGTCGTCAAGAACACGCTGTTCAAGATCGCTGCGGGTGAAGAGCTCACCAAGCTTCTCGAGCAGTTCTTGTCGGGACAAACCGGCATCGTGTTTGCCGGAAGCGATCCGGTCGCTCCGGCCAAAGCGCTCAAAACGTTCTCGGACGGCACGAAGCCGCTGGGAATTAAGGCCGCTTACATCGACGGCGCCGTGGTGGATGCCAAGCAAGTCGACGTGCTTGCCAAGCTTCCGCCCAAACTAGAACTCATCGCAAAGCTGGTCGGTTCGCTCGCCAGCCCGATGCGCGGTCTCGTCACCGTGCTTTCGGGAAATCAGAGCGGTCTGGTCCGCGTGCTCAATGCCGTTCGCGAGAAGAAGCTCGCGGAATCAGGCGCATAAGGGAGAGATACACATATCATGGCAGTTGCAGAACTGATCGAGCAAATCGATAAACTGACGGTCCTCGAGCTGGCCGACCTGGTGAAACAGCTCGAAGAGAAGTACGGCGTTTCGGCCGCGGCTCCGGTCGCAGTCGTAGCCGGTGCCGGCGGCGCCGCTGCCGGTGCTGCAGCGCCGGCCGCTGAGAAGACCGAGTTCGACGTGATCCTGACCGAAGCGGGACCGGAGAAGATCAAGGTCATTAAGGCCGTGCGCGAAGTAACCAGCCTGGGGCTCACCGAGGCGAAAGCGTTCGTCGAGAGCGCTCCCAAGCCGGTGAAAGAAGGCGTCAGCAAAGACGAGGCCGAGGCGGTCAAGAAGAAACTCGAGGAAGCCGGCGCAAAGGTCGAGGTCAAGTAAACTCGGCGTTCGCCGTAGAAACGATGGAGCGGTCGCGCGTGCGCGGCCGCTTCTTTGTTTTCTCGCTCGGGGTCATCGATGCAACCGTCCGGAAATCCGCTCTACACCCAAGTCGCCATCTACGTCGTCATTGCAGCGTTGCTCATCTTCCGCAATACCCGGCCGCAGCGACTGACGATCACCCGCATGTTCGTCTCGCCGGCAATATTCGCCGTGCTTACCGCGCTGACGATTTGGGGTGGGCAGCAAGTGACGCCGGTGCCGCCGTGGGAGATCGCGGTTGCCCTAGTGCTCGGTGCGCTCGCCGGCATCCCACTGGGATTGCTGCGCGGCCACCACACCACCGTGCGCGCGACCGAAAAGCCGGGCGTAATGTATCTGGATCCGTCGTGGATCGTGCTGGCGATCTGGCTCGGTGCATTTGCGGCGCGCTCCTTCCTGCGTTACATCTTTGCCGGTGGTCCGCTGGCTGCGGTCGTTGGCGACGGCTTGCTCATGTTTGCCGCCACCACCATCATCGTCTCGTACTACGCCATCTATAAGAAGTACAAAGAACT
>JBPYDW010000045.1:0-2842 GCA_051986335.1 Vulcanimicrobiaceae bacterium
CCGGTCGAGATGGTTGAAGTTCCAGCCGTCGCGCTCGGGGTGCGGCATCACGGCGAGCACGTTGCCGGTACGGTTCACCAATCCGGCGCATCGCAGCGCCGAACCGTTGGGCACGGCGGCGTCGTCAACCGTACCGTCGGCGTGCGCGTAAACGAAAGCAAGATGCTGTCCCGCGACGATCTCATCGAGATGCTCGGGCGGTGCGGCGAGCCGTCCCTCCGCGTGTGCCGCCCACGCCGGCACGAGCGCTCCCGCGGGTAAGCTCGCGGTAACGGCGCACCGCGACGGCTCGATCACCAGCTTTAAGAAGACGTGCCTGCAGACGAAGTGCGGCTCAGGCGCATTTTTTGCAAATGCGGCAGTGGGTTTGCGTTTGCTGTCCGTGCCGGGCACAAGCCCCGCTTCGAGTAAGATCTGCGCGCCGTTGCAAACGCCGAAGACGAGCTTTCCCGCTGCCGCTCCATCGATCACGAAGTCCATGATGCGATCGTGAGCGGCGATCGCGCCGGCGCGAACGCGGTCCTCGTACGCGAAGCCCCCAGAGAGCACGTAGGCGTCGTACTCTGCCAGCCGCTGCGGTTCCGACCAATGAACGAGCTCGGCCTCACCGCCGCAATCGCGCAGCAAACGCACCGTTTCGTCCTCGGAGTTCGTGCCGGGGAAAACCGGGACGGCGATGCGGCTCAAGGATAAACCTCGGCCAGCGGCCGCGACCAGATCTCGTGCAGACGCGGAATATCGAAACGCACACCGTTAACGACCAGTTCAAAGCCGGCGATCGTTGCGCCGATTCGAAGCGTGCCGGTGAGATCGATCTCGCTCGCATCACTGACCTCGCAGATGAAGCCGCCGGTCTCGCAGAGCGGGTTGCCGAAGTCGATCTCGGCGCCGATCTTTCGTCCTCGCAGCATCGCGTCGAAGGCCAGGCGCGCCAGCGCAGTAAGCATGCCGCCGTCGGCGATCGCGCGGCACGCGCGTACCACTCCTCGAGCCATCGCGTCTTGCAAGATTCCAACGGCGGCTCGCTCCCCGCCGTATGAGATCGTCGGCAACGGCCCTTGCGCGCCGACCAGCTCGCCAAGCACCGACCCTCCGACGACGAGCTCGCGGCTTCCGATCCAAAGCAACGACGAGCCGGCTTCTTTCAAACCGGGCGTGACGACCGTTGCGACGTCGTCGACCACACCGATACACGCAACGATCGGCGAAGCCGGGATGGCGCGCTCCGATCCCGATTCGTTATAAAGGCTAACGTTACCAGAAACGAACGGCAAATCAAGCTCGGTCGCCGCGCGCGCGAGACCATCGACCGCGGCGATAAAGGCACCGTACTGATCGGGCTTGCGCGGGTTGCCAAAATTCAAGCAGTCAGTGAGCCCGATCGGCCGCGCGCCGACGGAGACGACGCGTCGCATCGCCTCCACGACTGCGTGCTCTGCCGCATACCCTGGATCGATCGCTCCGTAGCGAGGATTCCCGGCGACCGCCAACGCAACGCCGAGCCGCGAGCCTGATATCGGCGCCAGAACGCCGGCATCGGCAGCTCCGCGCGGCAAAACGGTACGGCCGCGCACGACCGCATCGTAGCGCCGATACAACGGCTCGCGCGATGCGACGTCGCGATGCGCCAACACGCGCGGAAAGATCGTCTCGACCTCGACGGCCGGAAGCTCGTCAGCCGTTCCGCGGTGGCGGATGACTTCCGTGTACGGCAGCTCGTCGCGGATCGACCCGGTCAGAAAGTCGCTCTCGACGTCCATGACGACCTCGCCGCGGTACCGCAAGACATAACGCGGCTCGGCGGTGACGCGCCCGATCACCGTTGCGCACGCGTTGTGGGCGACTTCCGGCAGCCCGAACTCTTCGTTGTAGATTCGGACGACTTCGCGCGCAACGTCCGGCGGCAGAATCCAGAGCAATCGCTCCTGCGTCTCTCCCACGGCAATCACTTCCGGCGGCATGCCGTCGACGGCAACGTTGACCGCATCGAGATTGATTTGTGCCCCGTACCCGCCGTGCGCGGTGATCTCCGCGGAGCAGCCCATAATTCCGCCGGCGCCGAGGTCTTTGAAGGCCGCCGTGATTTTTCGTTCGCGCAGCAAGCTGAAGACGCGGTAGGTCGCGCGCATCAATACGTTCTTCAGAAACGGATCGGGCACTTGAACCGCGCCTTTGTTAAGCTCGGCCTCTTGCGCGTCTAGCGTTAGCGACGAAAAAGATGCCCCGCCGAACCCGCTCGGGTCGGTCGCCTTTCCGACGAGCACGATCGCCCAATCGTCAGCGGCCTTCGGCGCGTAGGAGTGAATGAGGTCGGCTTCCTTGACGATCCCTAGGGCTACGACGTTGACGAGGCAGTTCTCGTCAAAGCCTTCTTCAAAATAGGCATCGCCGGCGAGATTCGGAACGCCTATCGCGTTCCCGTAAGCGCCGATGCCATCGACCACGCCTTGTGCAACGTGCCGCGCGTGATCGGTCCGCTCGACCCGCCCAAGACGCAGCGGATCGGCGATCGCGATGACCTCGGCACCCATGCACAGCACGTCGCGCACGATCCCACCGACGCCGGTTGCGGCGCCTTCGAACGGGACGATTTGCGAAGGATGATTGTGTGACTCGTGGGCGATGACGACCGAGTAGCGGTCGCCGCCATGTACCCCGAGATGCAGCGCGCCCGCATCTTCACCGGGTCCGAGCACGACGCCGCCGCCGCTCGAGGGGAGCCGCTTTAGGTGATGCCGGCTCGACTTATAGCTGCAGTGCTCGCTCCATTGCGCGTCAAACGCGTGAAGCTCGACAATTGAGGGTTGCCGGCCGAGCCGCTGCGCGATCCGCTGCAACTCGT
>JBPYDW010000046.1:0-3255 GCA_051986335.1 Vulcanimicrobiaceae bacterium
TGCTCTCACCGCCGCCGACATGCAAACTCGGATGAAGATGGCCGACGATCGCTTTGCCTGGATACGGCCTGTCGCCGTGACAGAGCGTCCAGCCGTCGCGCTCGCACGACTCTACCGTCTCTCCCAGTATGGCGGCACCGCGGGTGCGGCCCTCGTGGTTCCCGGCTACGACGACGACCGGGCACGCTTCGCGAAGTGTGGCCAGCGCGTCGCGCACGATCCTTTGTGCGCCCTCGCTCATCGAGCTCCCGTGGATGATGTCTCCAAGTAAGACTACCTCCGCTGCGTTCGTGCGTGCGATCGCCAACGATAGCGTCGCGGTCGAGGTGCCGGTCGACCAGAGCGGCAGCGCTCCGCCGATCACTTCCTCGTAAGCGAAGTGCGCGTCGGCGGCGATCAGGGTGCGCGTGCGCTCGATCCAAACCAGCGATTGGGGCAGAACCCAAACGCCGGAGGCGACCTCGAACGAATGCGTCGCCGCAGCCGCGCTCACGTAAGGTCAAGCTCCAACTGCGGCGTCGCGTCGACGGTGACCGCAACCGGCGGCGGCTCTTCCCCCATCAGCACGAGCACGCGCTGATGCAGCGCTTCAACCATCGTCACCCGCTCGTCGAGCACCACGCTGTCGCCAAACGACGACGTCACGATGCCGAACGTAAACGGCGATGCAGCCGCCGGGTGCACGACGCGCAGCTCCGGCTCGATCGAAGCGACATACGCCAGCGTGCTCGGCAGATCGAGAAGATCCGCAGTGACCATGCGCAGCGTCTCCCGCAACAGCGGAAAATCGGGGTCGCGCGCCGCGACCTGATCCAAGATTCGCCCGCTATTCCACTTTTGTTTGTTGCGCCGCATCGAACGTCCGCCTGCCCGGCGCAGCACCAACAGTCCGGCGTTGGCGACGTAACGGAACATGTTGCGCAGCATGTGCGTTCCCCGCAACCCGCGGATGAGATCGCGCTCGAAGTCGCCGGCGGCGAGCACTCTCGCCCACAGCGCATCGGGCATCCGTTTCCCCGGCGGCAACGAGACCATGAATCCGTTGTCGTCGGTCGTGAGCCCGGTGTCGGCGCGCAAGGCGGCGAACAGGCGCGCACCCACGACTCGCGCCAGCGTCTCGTTGACGCGCCGTCCGGCGCCGGTGTGGAACACCGCGGTCTGCCGCCCGTCCATCACATAGAGCTCGATAAGTGGTCGTCCCTCTTCTGGAACTGCCGAAATCGCCTTCTGTTGCGCGATATAGCGCACCACATGGGCAGCGAGCGTACCGTCGAGGTTGTAGCGGCGTGCCAGCCACTCGTGCGCTTCGCGGGCGCTGCGCTCCAGACGTTGCGAGACGCCGGCCCGCAGATGGACGATCTCGCGGGCCAGCGCCGGTCCGATGCCCTTGATGTGCGAGCTCCACTGCGGAATCGTCGGCCGTCCGGCGAACGGCTCGACGCCGACGCCGCGGAAGTCGATCTCTTTCACCCGGTAGGTCTTGCCGTTGAGCACGAAGACGTCGCCGATGCGCAGCTCGTTGACGAAGCCTTCCTCGATGCGGCCGATGCCGTCGCCGCCGACGCGCACGACGACGTGCGACTCGTCGGGAATCGTGCCGACGTTTTCAAAATACGCCGCGCATACTTCGCGCCCGAGTCCATAGACGGCCTCGCCGTCGAACCCCAGCCGATAGACGTGCGCGGGATCGTCGCCGACGCCGCCGCCCGAAAGATACCGCGCGCAGCGAACCAGATCGTCGCGCTGCAGCGTGTCGTACGGCGTAGCGCGCCGAGCGATGCGCAACGCATCGTCGAGCGCAAGCCGTTTGTCATAGCACACCGACATCACCAGCCACTGCGCGAGCACGTCGAGCGGGGCACGAGGAATTTGGATCTCTTCCAGCGCGCCGTCGGCGATGCAGCGACGGGTTGCGGCTGCCTCGATGATGTCGTCCCGATCTTGCGCCAGCACGACGCCGTCGGCAATAGCATCGGGGCGATGCCCGGCGCGGCCGATGCGCTGCAAGGTTGCGGTCACGCCGCGCGCGCCGCCGACGACGAAAACGCGATCGATCCAGCCGATGTCGATGCCGAGCTCTAGACTGGCGCTGCAGACGACGGCGCGCAACGTGCCGGCGCGTAGCGCCGCCTCGACGCGATGCCGGACGCTGCGCTCCAATGCGCTATGGTGCACGCCGATGCGCGCGTCGTACTCACGCGTATTCGAGGGCTCTTCCGGAACCTCGACGGCCTCGCGGTCCTCTAGCGACCGGGCCATGAACAGCGCCGTTCGCTCGGCTTGGCTGCGGACGTTGCTAAAGACCAGCGACGTACGGACGCCGTGCATCAGTTCGACCGCGGTGTCAGCCAGTTTCGCCAGCGGCGCGACCGCGCCGGCGAACGGCGCCGCGATCCCCAACTGGATCGAACGCAGCCCGCGACAGTCCACGATCTCGCATGGCCGATCGACGCCGGCAACGTAGGCGGCGACGCGTTCGAGCGGCGCGACGGTTGCGGACAGCCCTATCCGGTTGAAGGGCTGCTCCACGAGTTCTTCCAGCGACTCGAGCAGCAGGGCGAGCTGCGCACCGCGCTTGTTCCCGGCCAGCGCATGCACTTCGTCAAGAATCACGGTCTGGACGTTGCGCAGCGTCTTGCGGTAGGAGTCCATTCCCAGCATCACTGCCAGCGACTCCGGCGTCGTCAGCAAGATATGCGGGGGGCGGCTCAGCATCAGACGCCGCTCTTCGCGCGGCGTGTCTCCGGTGCGCACGCCGGTACGCACCGACGTCTCGCGAATCCGGCCGTGGCGCAGTTTAGCGCGCTCGCTCGTCGGCCGCTCCAGCAGATTCATCTCGCGCAACGGCCGGCGCACGTTATGCTCCACATCGTAGCCGAGTGCTCTCAGCGGTGAGACGTACAGCGCGTACGTGCGCGCAAACAGCCGGTCCTCGTCGCGCTTGAACGCCAGCGACGAGAAGACCGGCAAAAACGCAGCCAGCGTCTTCCCGGTCCCCGTCGGCGACGAGATCAGTAAATTCTTACGAGCCAGCCCAAGCGGAATCGCCGCCTGTTGCGGCGGGGTCTGCGCAGGGAGATGCTGCGCGCACCAGGCGGCTACATCCGGATGAAGCGCTTCGACCGGCTATACGGCTCCCATGCTGTCGGTGGCCAACTGGAGATGGATCTGGGTGTGCTGCGTGTTGTATTGCCCCATCCCTTGGTTCGCGCGGCTGAACGTATCTTCGTCAACCATCAGCGGTATGGTCTTCGC
>JBPYDW010000047.1:0-2665 GCA_051986335.1 Vulcanimicrobiaceae bacterium
TCGGGTCGTTCATCTTCCTCGGCCCGACCGGGGTCGGCAAGACGGAGCTTGCGCGCGCGCTGGCCGAATATCTTTTCGACGACGAACGCGCCCTGATTCGCATCGATATGTCGGAGTATCAGGAACGTCATACGGTCGCGCGACTAATCGGCGCTCCTCCAGGATACATCGGTTTTGAGGAGGGCGGTCAACTGACCGAAGCGGTGCGACGCCGTCCGTACTCGGTGATTCTCTTCGACGAGATCGAAAAGGCGCACCCTGACGTCTTCAATGTCCTTCTGCAAATCCTCGACGACGGGCGCCTGACCGACGGTCAGGGCCACACCGTCGATTTCAAGAACACGATCCTGATCATGACATCGAATATTGGCAGCCATCGTATTCTCGATTACAAGGGTTCGTTCCACGGCGCCGACTATGCCGTGATGCGCGCGACGGTGCTCGACGAGCTGCGCCAGCACTTTCGCCCCGAGTTTCTCAACCGCGTCGACGAGATCATCGTCTTCCATGCCCTCGATGAGGAAGATCTCATGAAGATCGTCGATCTCCAGTTGCAGCGAGTGCGCCATCGGCTCACCGAGCGGCGCATTACGCTCGTTGTCTCCGATGCCGCCAAACGCCACATCGTCAAGGTTGGCTACGATCCGCACTATGGCGCGCGACCGCTCAAGCGCACCATACAAAAGGAGCTGGAGACGCCGATCGGACGCAAGATTCTGGCCGGGGAGATCAACGACGGCGACACGGTAGACGTCGGTTTCGACGACGGCCGCGGCGAACTGACCTTTGCCGTAGCGGAGCCCGCAACCGCAACGGCGTAAGCAGCGCGAATGCTCGCTGCCTTTACGCTCGTACAGATACTGAGTTACCCATTTCCGGACGCGCTCGTGCGCGACGATCGCGGCACGGCCATTGCCTATGTGCTCGACACGCGCGGCGTCCGCTCGCTCTGGTTCGCTCGCGCACCTCAGTTTACGCCGGTGCAGGTCTACTCGTCGAATGGCGACGATGGTCAAGAGCTGACTAACCTAGCGATTTCGGCCGACGACACGCACGTCGTCTATGTGCGCGGCGGCGATCACGACGAGAACTGGCCGCTGCCGCTTGCGCCGGGTCCGGCTTCAATGCCGCAGCAGCCCGACGTGCAAGTTTGGTCAGTCTCAACCCAGGGTGGTTCGCCGAAGCTGCTCGGTGCGGGCGATACGCCGGTAATCTCGCCCGACGGAACGCGCGTCGCGTTCGTCAGCGATGGTGCCGTTATGATTTCGCCGATCGACGGCAGCGCGGCCGCGAAGCGTTTGTTCTTCGATCGGGGTCAAGATTCGGATCTGCGCTGGTCGCCTGACGGGACAACGCTGGCTTTCGTTTCGACGCGTACCGACCACAGCTTCATCGCGATCTATCGCAATGACGCGACGCCGCTCGCGTTTGTAGCGCCGACCACCTCACAAGACAGCATGCCGCGCTGGTCGCCCGACGGCAGGCGGATCGCCTTCGTTCGCTTGTACGGCGACGGCGGGCCGCCGCAGAATCCGCTGAATTGGAATCCGACGCCCTGGCAGATCTGGGTAGGAGACGCGCGAACCGGCGGCGCCCACTGGGTTTGGTCGAGCGCGACGAACGGGCGAGGATCCTTACCGAGCACGGCCGGAGGTCCGCTCTTAGAGTGGGTGGGCAGTGACAGCTTAGCGTTCAAGAGCGAGCAAGATAACTGGCCGCATCTCTACCTCGTTTCGACGAGTGGGGGCGCCGCGCGGCTTATCACGCCGGGTAGTTTCATGGTCGAGGACGTTGCGGTCGCCCCGGGTCGCGCGTCGATCGTTTACTCGGCGAACACCGGCTCGGTAGCCGGCGATGACGACCGCCGGCACCTCTTCCGAGTCGATGCGGCGAGCGGACGTATCAGGGAGTTGACGAGCGGGTCGAGCAGCGAGTGGCAACCCGTCGCGCTTGCCGGCGACGGGATCGCGTTCGAGGCTACGACGGCGCAGCAGCCGCCGCTCGTCGCGCTGCTCGCCGGCGGGGCGCAGCGTGCGCTCGATGCGAACCTTCTGCCCAGCGATTTTCCCTCATCACAGTTGGTAACGCCCAAAGAAGTTTCGTTCCATGCGGCTGACGGCTGGCTGATACACGGTCAGCTCTTCCTTCCGCGCGGCGGCGGGAAGCATCCCGGCATCATCTTCGTTCACGGCGGGCCGCCACGCCAGATGCTGCTGACTTGGCACTATTTCGATTACTATTCGAACTCGTATGCAGTGAATCAGTATTTGACGAGTCTCGGGTTCGTCGTACTCTCGGTCAACTATCGCTGCGGCATCGGATATGGGCACGACTTCAACTTTCCGGCGCGTTGGGGACCGACCGGCGCGTCGGAGTATCAGGACGTCGTTGCCGGAGGGCGCTTTCTACAGCGAGATCCGCACGTCGATTCGGCGCGTATTGGAATCTGGGGCGGCTCCTACGGCGGATATCTGACCGCCCTGGCGTTAGCGCGCAACTCGACCATCTTCAAAGCGGGCGTGGACTTTCACGGCGTGCACGACTGGTCGCTCGACATCGACAACCCGCTCTGGGGGGCAACGCAACTCAAGCGATATCAGCAATACGATACGCGGGGTATCATGAAACTCGCTTGGGAATCGTCGCCCGATTCCGCAATTGCGAC